>JAAENB010000035.1 GCA_024224995.1 bacterium
AATAGCGCCGACTACAACCAGCCATCTGTTCATAACTTTTTCGTTAGACATGAAAAATCATCCTCCTAAAGTATTTTTAATTCCATATATAGCGGCTTCTCAACAAAACGGTAAAAGAACACCTTCTTTTGACTTTCAAACAGTGTTCAACATACGAAAAAAGGTTTATTCCCATTCCTTATTCTTTAGAAGCCGTTATATTTATGTAGAATTTTTTTTATGATTCTTTAAATATTTTGAGGTTAATATTTCAAAGAGTCGTATTTAATCAAGAATATTTTAGTTTGTACCCGGATTAATTTAAGTTAATAGCTCTATTTTTTTTACTAAAGAATTCGCTCATTATGCCGATAATCGGATATAAGGTCTATAACGGACTCACGGAGGACGCCATGGAAGTAAACACCGGATTAGCAAACATAGCAGAAAGCACCCAGAGAATGGGCGATTTGTTAAAAAACATGACAAGTGCTCAACTGAACATTGCAGATAAGATGACAAAAATCAATGTCACTGCCCAGGTTGAGGGGCTCGGCGAAAACCTGGACGTGAAGGCTTAAAAGAAGTTTCAAGTTTGAGGTTTGAAGTTTGAAGTTTTTTCAAGACTTTGTAAAAAACAAAACTCCTTCCAAAATACTTCAAACTTCTAACTTTAAACCTTTAAACCTCAAACTTCCCCAAAAAAAAAGGCAGCGTCCTCGAAACGCTGCCCCTGTTAAACCTGTATATTTTCAGGAAAAATTTCCTGCTAATTCATTTTGTTCCTATTTCAATCTTTCTTGGTTTAACCTCCTCATGCTTGTGCAGCACCAGGGAGAGAACTCCATTATTGAGCGAAGCTTCTATCCCGTTTTTGTCGACATCGTTCCCAATCCTGAACTTCCGGTAAAAATCGGCTGTAGAGTACTCGGAATATTTCAGTTCTTTCCCTTCGGGAGCATAAGGGGCAACAGATCCTTTAATTTCCAGCTCAGTGTCGTGGAGAGTAACATCGAGATTCTCTTTTACAACACCCGGCATGTCGAACCGGAGTGAATACTCATTCTCGGTCTCGTATACATCTACAGCGGGAACAAGAACGCATCCTTTGCTTGTATCATTATTTTTATTAGTATCCGTATTCATAGTAATTCCTCCTTAAATTGGCGTATTTTTTTTAGTGTATCTCAATCTTTTTTGGCCGTGCGTCTTCGCTTTTAACCAGCTTCACCGTAAGAATACCATTCTTAAGTTCAGCATTGATCTTTTCGGCATCGACCCGGTAAGGCAGCTTAATCCGTTTGTTGAACTTTCCAAAAAGCCGCTCTTTTTTACGATAAGCGCTTTCATTACGGTCACTCTTCTTTTCACCGCTTATAACCAGGTAATTGTTTTCAAGCTGAAGATCGAGATCTCCGGCCTCAACACCGGGAACTACGGCACGAACTTCCACTTCATCATTTCCTTCATACAAGTCGACATAAGGAAACTCTCCTTCCCTTCGCGGAGATGTTTCTCTAAAAAAATCATCCACCAGGTTCCTTAACTGCAGCGCCTCATCAAAAATATTATACATTAACATAACAATCCTCCTTATTTTTATGTGCATCATGCGAATTTTATTCAGTTTCTTGTTAGCACTCATCTTTGGTGAGTGCTAACAACTGCTTACGATAATAATATACAAAAAATTACCCCAATCGTCAACATCAGGATAAAAAAAATACCACTTTTAGGAAAAATAATTGTGAATTGCTTTTACACAAATAATGGATGGATTTTAAGACTTTCCCGTTTTTCTCAAACGTCCCCTGGGAAAAAACCTCAAACTTCGAACCTCAAACCTGGAACTCTCCTCATCTCTGCCGACAAAAACTTCATTTGCCAGTATCCGCCGAATGGCAGTGATTATCTCACGGGTCATCTTATTCTTTGCCATATAGCCATTAGCACCGGCCTTCATAACCCGTTCAACATAGCAGCGTTCAGCAAACATTGAAACAACCAGGATGGGAAGAGCAGGAAAATGCTTCCGAATATTTTTTGTAAGCTCTATACCGCAGATCTCTCCCCCCAGGCAGCTGTCGGCAATAATAATGTCGGGACTCTTTTTCCCAATGGCAGCCAGGGCATCGGAAATGCTCCCTGCCTCTCCGCACACTGCTAAATCTTTCTCTCGCTTAAGCAGCTGCCGAAGCCCATCACACACAACAGGATGACTGTCGATAATAAATATTTTCACAACCTTTAACAAGAATACCCTCACACGCAGTTGCCGCTCCAGCTCAGGCTTTCATCAAAACAGATATGCGTTGCGTTATGTCACGTTATACCCGCTCCATGGCAAGATATGCCCGGCATGCCCTCCCCCGGCGAACTGTAACTGCTGGTTATTATTCCTTGATTTATAACATAAAATCCGGTTTATGTAAATAAGGATATGGACTATTTTTCATTAAAGGAAATTAGACTTTTTTGGTAAGGTTTTTTCTTACGAACGGACTACATAATTACTAAAAAAAAGTTAAAAAAAACGCATAAAATCAACGGGAACAAATTTAATTCTCATGCATCCATTCAATGGCAAGCTTTACCAGTTCCGTGCTGCTTTTCAGGTTTAACTTTGTCTTTATCCTCAAGCGGTAGGTATCGATTGTTTTCACGCTCAGGTTCAACTTCCTGGCAATTTCCCTTGTTGAATGCCCGTGGCCAACCAGCTGAAAAACCTCCAGTTCACGGTCGGTTAAGGTTTCAATGGTGGCTCCAATTTTATTTGCCTGGTTATACATCAAGCCGTCAAGAAAGCGGGATGTCATTTTTTCGCTTAAGAAAATTTTCCCTTCGATTATTTGCCGTATGGCTTTTACTATGATCCCGGTCATCTCATGTTTCATAATATAGCCTCTGGCCCCTGCCCGGATCGCCCGCTCCGCGTAGAGCGCTTCATCATGCATCGACAGCACCAGAACCGGTACACTTGGATACCGGTTCTTGATCCCCTTGGTCAGTTCAATTCCACTAATCCCGCCTTTCAGTGATATATCAGCTACTACCAGGTCCGGATCTTTTTTCTTTATTGCCGATATGGCCTCGTTTGCGTTCTCAGCGACACCGCAAACCTCCATATCATCCTCACGCTCCAGCAGCTGCTTGAGCCCGTCACACACAATGGGATGATCATCAACTATAAATATTTTTGTTTTGGTCCTCATACTCTCTCCGGCAGATTCCTTTATACGTATACAACATTACACGTTTTCATGTATTCTAAATTTACAAACGATCTCGGTTCCTCCTTCTTTTCCTCTCCCAATATCCATTGATGCTCCGATCATTCTGGCCCGATAGGTCATAATATTCAATCCCATTCCCTTTTTCTCTTTGATCTTTTCGGGCAGTCCTACACCGTCATCCTTGATCATCAGGAGATTATGCCCGTTCTCACCCACCAGTTTAATATCTATTGACCGTGCTTTTGAATGCTTAACCGCGTTGGCCACCGCCTCCTGAACAATGTAGTAAAGCTGAGTGGTTATCATAATATCGGGAATTTCAACGGAACTGTCGATTTCGGCGTTACAGTCCAGGCGGTGATTTTTTTCTATCCCCCTCTTTACATCTTCAATAAGGCCGGGCAGGCCTCCTTCTTCAAGATTAACCGGAAAAAGTCCCCGCGCCAGGTTCCGGGTTTCTTTTATAGCTTTATTGATTAGATTTTCAATCTCAATGGCATCTTCCCGGTCGCGTAATGATTTTTCCTCAAGGTTCTCAGACAAAAGACGGGCTTTTATGGCGATTCCCAGAAGATAATGGCTTAACCCGTCGTGCAGTTCTATACCTATTTTCCGCCGCTCATTTTCCCCTATATCGACCATGGCTTTTTCAAAATGAACCCGTTCGGTTATATCTCTTAAATTGATAACAACCCCTGTTATGCTATCACTTTTGGCGATATGCGGATACATGGTTATCACCATATAGCGGCGGCCGGTGACATGATAATCATACCATTTTTCAAAAAGGATCTCTTCTCCGGCCAAACATCTATCACAATAATTCTTGAATACATTCTCAAATTCCTTCTTTCCAAAGGCTTCCTGAATTGAATAACCGATTATTTCATCCTTTTCTTTATTTAATGCTTTAACAAAAGCATCATTGACGGCCAGAAGAGTATAATTTCTATCGATAAATGCCATATGGTCGCTTGATGAGGAAACAATATGCTTATAAATATTCAGCGACTCTTCCGCCCGTTTTCGCTCCGTGATATTCATGGCAAGAAGGATTGCCGCAACAATCTGGTCATCACTGCTAATGGGCGCAATGCTGTTCTCATACCAGACCGATCCGCCCTCGGGATTCTCCCTTACGGACTCATATTTTTGCGGTTCCCCTGTCTCAAATACCAGCTTTAGAAGCGCTTTTACGGTTTTCTGCTCTGCCGGGGACAAATAACTATGTATACTGGACCCAATAACATCTTCCATTGGAGTATTAAGCGAGCTATGATTAGCATACAGGATCGTTCCGTCACAATCAAGGGTTGTTATTTTTTCGGGTGCATTCTTTACCAGGGAGCGCCATTTGGCTTCCGATTCCCTGAGAGCCTCCTCCGTAAGTTTCCGCTCAATAAGCTCCTGTTTTAATTGGGCGTTTATTTCGTTATATGAATACGCCAGGCAGTATGCTCGAAGCGATGAGGTTATGAGCGTAAGCATCTTTTGAGAAGTCATCTCTGTCTTCGACTTGTACCCGTTTATTTCATACTCCTCAACGATCTGCTGCTCGGGAGCCTGGCCCGTCTGGCCGGTTCTTAAAATAATTTGAATTATATTATTATTCAGCTCTTTACGAATATACCGGACAACCTCCAGACCGGCATCCTCTGTTTCCATTATTACATCAACAAGAATAATTGCCGTATCGGGGTGTTTTTTTATGAGCTCTTTTGTTTCTTTACCGGAAAACGCGCTATAGAAATGAAGTTCCTGGCCGTTAAAAGAATAATTCTTGAGGATCAGCCTGGTGGTATTATGAATATCTTCTTCATCATCAGCTATAATAATTTTCCACGGTTCGAGCCGTTCCTGCTCAATACCTATTAGATCATAACAGCCAGACACAAATACCTCCGGAGATTTCCCATAAAACAACAGGTTCTTTTATGGGAAAAAGTATATTTTTTTAGACTTCCAGGTCTATTGAAGTCCCGGACATAGCATCTACCGGACATGCTTTTTTACACAACCCGCAGGCTATGCATTTTTCCGGATAAAAATCAACTTCCATTGTTTCCCTGTTTACCACAAGTGCATCGACCCTGCATACGGTTGTACAGGCTCCGCAATGAACACATTTTTTTTCATCCCTATTTATCATGTCGGCAAGAATCTCTACCTGAACTTCCTCTTTTTTTAGATATTTAATTGATTTATCGACGATTTCTTTTCGCCCCTTCAATTGCAGCGTTATTCGCCCTTCAAGCTTTGGCAAGATCTTCGCTTCCAGCACATTGAATACCATATCAAAATCTTTTGCCAATCTATAAATAATGGGTTTATACATTATATTGCTGCTAAAGATCAAAAGTATATTCTTAGACTCCATACATTTCCCCTTGCTGTAAGTCTCAAGTTTAAAGTTATTTTTTAAATCTTAAAAAAACTTCAAACATCAAACTTGAAACTTCAAACTGTTTTATATCCCCGGATCTACCAACTCCAGATCCCCCTGGGCTGCCATTATATCTCTGTAAATAATTACTGCTCCCTTGATCCCTTCAATATTCATGGCATACGAGAGCGCCTCTTCCACATCCGTACCCGCTTTTACCCTGTTGCAGGTTTCAGTTGCCACTGCGTCCGCCAGCGCCGTGTCCGCGGACAAAACCGTTACGGAATCGGCATTCCCATAACTAAAAGAATGCCCCACCTTCCCCGAAGAAGTACAAATACCGCCGGGGGTATTCGCGGGATCTATTTTCAACCCGATCTTCCCGGCAAAAGAAGAATCCCCGGCGAAAATACTCACCACGATTGGCCCCGTTAGCGCAAGCCAGATGTCTCCCCCGTTCTCGACTATTACCTCTTCCGCCTCTGCCGGCAGCTCCTTCCCGACAAACTCTGCTATTGCGCCCGCGACTGCCGACATGGGACCTGTCCCTGATTTTTCCGATGCCGCGTACATTGCTTCAATTATCGGCGTTCTGTTCGGCATCCTTTCAATTGGCTGATAGGATGATAAAAAAGTATCCTGCGTTTTTATATGATCCCGTATCTCGCCCCGCAGTCTCTTGACTATGCTGTTCGCGTCTACGGTCAACTCTTTCCTGGTTCGAATATAGAGATCGGTGCTTTCCATCTTCACCCTGCTGGTTACCCAGCGTTTGGATTCGGAAAAATCCCTGTAAAACCGTTCCCCATATCTCATTTTTTATTTCCGGCAGACTGCCGCTTATTCAGTTTCACCGCGCGAAGACTGGTACGGCACTGTTGGGAACCCAAGCTGTGGTTCTCCCACGGTAAAGCCGTTCTCAACCCAGCCTTTTAATATACCGGCGACCTTTCTTGCCATCGGATAACTGGACAATGGTGATGCGGGGATTGTTTTATTATTCACTGTTATGCTTCCCGATTTCAACTCCCCGTAACTGACCTCTCCCAGGGATCTGTCCACCGCGTCGGGATAATCATTTCCGTAATCAACTACCTGGCAATAAAGGTCATTATCGGTTAGACTGGTAAAATAGGCCAGGTCTTCGTTTAATATCGGTATGGGAACCCCGATTCCCACCATGAGCGAACACCCGTACCCGGATAGTGCCGCGCCCCGGATAAATTCCCGGTCCATTTCTTTCATATTCCCGGTCACCGATATGGTTCCGGCTCCTCCTCGCGGTGTGCCATTCTCTCCCCGTGTTACACCCGGTGCATGCTGCGTTCCGTTCCAGGTTACCGCTCCTACTGCCCCGCCTAAAAATATCTTTGTTCCTGTTCCGATTGTCCAGTAATAGGGATCGTTAAACAGGGGACTTAACTGTCCTGCCGACGAATAGGTAGCATTTGCCATATCGGGCCTCAGTATTCCCATATACGTATATATTGTCTTATTCGTCAGGTTTACCGCGCAATTATAATTCTGATATGCATTCCTGGGATTATACAGCATTGCGTCTCTCAGGTCATCTATCGTTATATTCGACTCATGATGCTTTAAGGGATAACAATCTGTTCCATAGGATGATGCCTTCAGATTCAGTGTTTTCCCCGCGATGAGATCTTCTATTACATGCCCTCCCCCATAATGAAAGTTTCCGGGATAAATCATGTTCAACGGATCATTTTCCTGTACCTGGGTTGCCCCTATATAGCAATCCACTGCTGCCAGCCCGCCGTAGGCTTCAACCTCATTGAGCCACACTTTTGAGGCTTTGATCTTGGGTTTGGTATGCCCAAAATTCAAAAATGCCCCGGATGAGCACATTATTCCGAATGTCCCTGTTGTTACCACATCAACCTTTTTAAAGGCCCCGGAAACACCCTCATCCGCTACGATCTTCGGCATCTCCTCTGCTGTGACAACTACCGCTTTTCCTTCTTTTATCTTCTTATTTATCTCTTCATAACTCTTTTTTATCTTTATTTCACTCATTCTTTTGCTCCAAAATCGGCAACGGTCACCACGATTGCCTGCTTTCACATTTGTATATTCGTATTTTTCTAAGCCGTTATTTCCGGTACCCTACTTGCTTAATTTAATTCTCAGTAGATTCAACAACTTTTTATATTTCATCTACAAAAAATGAATAAATTCACTTTTCCACCATGTTCAGGTGATTTATGTCACGTTATACGGTGATAGGATCGACCACCCAACCGGTGTCTGCTGATGATGGGGTAAGGACCTCAGAGCTCTTTTAAAGAGCCCACTAAAGAGCTTTCCCCTGTACTTCTTTTATTTATTTGACTTTTTAAATAAGACAGGATTTAATGCAAAAAATCCTGTTTTACCGGAATTAAGGAGACAATAATGGATCAGGCAACAATAGATACGGCAGGATCAATAGCAGTCTATGTTCTCTCTATCATCGGAATGGCATTGTTAAAAGTGCTGCTTTTCGGTTTTTTGGGCACTGTTGTTGGTATTATTTTAGCAATAATACTGGGAAGAAAAGGGGTATTCAAAAGAGAGTATAAAGTCTGGAACATCATTTCAAAATTAAATTACCCTGCGGTAGTCTTTTTGTTTATATACATTTTTTGCTCCTACGCGGCAGTAAGCAGTATTCAGAATTCCGTGGAAGATGACCTGAAAGAATATATAACACCCATTGTAGCGTACTCCCAGGAGCAGTTCCCCTCTTTTAAAGAATTTCTTGCTAATAACCGGGATCTATTCAAAGGAGATGATTTCAAACTGGAAGCTTTCCTGGATGATTACCTGGTACAATATTATTATATTCCTGAATCGAACGGTTTTTGGGAACAAAAAAAAGCAACAGTGATCAATTTTTCTACCCAGGTAGCGGGAAAATGGATCATAAAAAGCTTTATTACCGCGGTAATTTCCAATAGCCTGGGCAAACCCCTGGAAGAGATAAACATAAAAGAAGACGATATAAAAGAAGGATTGGAGCTGATCCTGGTTACGGATTTAACAAAAGTTGATAAAAACATTGTTGAGGTCTTTGCCCTGGCTCTTAAACAAATTATCAAAACAATATTTAATGGATTCTATATGTCCATATTTACTCCCTTTTTACTGGGATTCTTAATTATCGCCCTTGATTTTTTTATTCATAAAGGAGTTGTTTATTATAAAAAAAGACCTCAGAGCTCTTTAAAAGAGCTCTGAGGTGCCTATAATATAGTAATATTTATTTGACTTTGGCAATAATATACTATTAAATATAAGAAACGACTCTTTTTTAATGGAGATATACTATTATGAAACGAAACATTAAACTAATACCGGTTTTATTGCTAATGGTGCTGGTATTCTCTATTACCGGCTCCACCAATGAAAAGCGGACACCGGAATCGATAATCCCGCAATCGGCCACATTATTTATAAAAAGTGCGAATATAGAAAGGGTGCTGAAGTCCCTGAATTATGCTATTCGAAACCTTATGGACGCGCAAAAAAAACAGGAACTCCTGCAGGAACGGGATAGTTTCAAAACCCTCACGGGCATTGATTTCTTAAACGCCAAGTCTTTACAAGCCGCGGGCATCGACACGAAAAGAAGCGTTGGTTTTGCCTATTTCAAAAAAGACGGCGCTAAAGAGCGGATGATGTTTGCCGTCCCCGTGCTGGACGCGGCAAATTTCCCCTTAAAATTTGTTGATATAATCAAAAAAGGGAACAAAAAACCCGGCAGGGATCTTAACCCGGTAATTACCCCGCATAAATCGGGAAAAGTATACCAGGTAGAATCGGACATGTTCTTTACAGGGACCGGAGGCCATCTGGTTCTCAGTTCGTCCGGGGAATTGATCAAAGAAGTTATAGATATCACAACTGAAAATAAAAATGCTTTTTCCGCAGACTCAATGTACCGGGACTACCTGGGAAAAGCAAAACATGATTATGATATTAATTTCTTTGCCAAACAGGAATTCATTGTTGAGGCATTAATGTCCGGTATGCAGAAAATGAACCGGAGAAAACGGCCTCCCCGAAGAAGGCGCGGCCCCAATGAAAATTATCGCGGAATGAATGAGCCGGTTAATGAGTCATTTACGAATAGCAGCAGCTATCAACCGGTTCAGTATTCACCGCAGCCTCGAAAGCAGGCCTCTCCCTTTGACATAGTTGATTATGCCTCAGCCGGCATTGCCGTAAAATCGAACAGACTGCTGCTGAACCTGGCAGCAAAATTTAACGCAAAAGATCCTACTGTGGATATGATACTGAGTATAGTAAAATCGGGCGGTGCCGGGAAAGCACTCTCTCCCGCGAATCCGTCCGCTTACTCCTACACGGCAGTAGACCTGAAATATCTTGAGAATCTATGCAAAAAAGGGCCTTCCCCGGTTTGTATGTACTATAACCAGTTTAAAATGCAGCTGAATACGGAACTGGGGATCAATGCTTCAAAGGATTTTATTCCCTATTACACCGGGATTGTTAATATTGTCATTGGTCAAACCATATCCCCCAGCGGGATCCCAAACCTGGTTGTTTATTTACCCATGACCAGCGCGAAAAAGACCAAAATCTTATGGACAAAAGCCCGCAGAGGCTTACAAAAAAAATACAAAAAGACCAGCGGATTTGGTGATAAAAAAATCGGCAGAAATAGAGCGTTCTGGTTTGCCGATGAAAAAGGACTGAAAATATATATCCTTTATAATAATAAAGGCATATACCTGGGAAGCGACGCGAAACTGCTGAAATCCGCGCTTTCCTATAAAAAGATCAAGTCGGGCAAAGGAAAAAAACTGCTGGTAAGTAAAATGGTAAAAAACCTGTTCTTCCTCGCGTATATCAAAAGGAACAGTTTCATCGGCAACCTGCTTGCGGCAAAGGCAGCACAAACTCCGGGAGGCGGGGGACTAACCAATTCCATTGGTGATATTTATCTCATGGCGGGAAAAAACGGCAAGCTGTTATCGATTGATGTTGACATTGAGGTGACGGGGAAGTAAGGTAATCGGTTAAAAGTACTGACCCGGCAGGGGTGCGGACCCGCAGAGCGGGCTATATAAGGTATATCAACCCGGAATGTAAATTATGCCTACCAGGAGTAATACCTCTGCAGAACGCTCGGAACTCGCTCCGCTCAAACAGCCTCACAACCTGCCGAGGCATCACTCCTGGTAGGCATAATTTGCATTCCGAATAACGTTTTTCAGTATATAAAGACAGTACCACGAAGCGGGGAAAAAATACGTCAGAAACAAAATAGTATTACGAGCTGCATCAGTTCCGGAGCAGTCCAAAGAGCCCATACTACTTCAAGGCCCGCGCACAAGCAAAATTAAGTTTCTTGAGACAGCCCTACGCGCAAGCACTTCGGGACCCACAGGGTGCGCCCAGGCTCTCTTCCAGCATAGAAATTTTCAAAATCAGCTTCGACAGAAGGATCTTTTTTCATTACTTGACAAAAAATACAGAGAAAAATATGAAAGGTATTATGAAATATCTTTTTGGACCCGTAAACTCACGGAGGCTTGGGATCTCACTGGGCATAGACCTGCTTCCTTATAAAACCTGTTCATTGAACTGTGTTTATTGCGAATGCCGCGGAACAAGCAATCTCACTGCTGAAATAAAAGAGTATGTGCCAACGGGCGAGGTAATAGCGGAGCTGGAGAGCTATTTATCCACGGGGCCCGAGCTCGATGTAATAACCTTCGCAGGATCGGGAGAGCCCACCCTGCACAGCGGCATTGGGGAAATAATCGCTTTCCTGAAAAAGAACTTTCCCCAATACAAAATAACCCTTCTTACAAACGCGACCCTTTTTTGGAAAAAAGGCGTAAGAGATGCCGTTTCCGGAGTTGATATTGTTATCCCTTCGATTGACGCCGTGAGCCAGGACATATTCAAGCAAATATTCCGCCCGGCAGCAGGAATAAACGCGGAAAACATGGTTTCGGGATTAACAGCCTTTGCGAAAGAATACACCGGGAAAATTATCGCCGAAATTTTTATTGTACCGGGCCTCAATGACACGGAAGAAGAACTGGCGAAAATCAAGGAGCTTTGTTTGCAAATAGAGCCCTCACGGGTAGAACTGAACCGCCTCGACCGTCCCGGAACCGAAGACTGGGTTCAAACAGCCGCCCCGGATAACCTGGTATCGATCCAAAAATTTCTTTTTCCCCTTGAAGTAACAATAGCCGGACATAAAAAAAATACAAACAAAGAAGAAAAAAACAGGGTGATAATAGGCCCTGAAGAAGAGGAAAACATCACAGACGCAATAATCGCCACACTAAAAAGAAGACCCTCAACCCTGGAAGACCTCACCAAAACCCTGAACACCACAGAAGATATGGCCATGAAAATTATCAAAAAATTGCAAAAAAAAGAAAAAATCGATAAAACCACCTCAGAGCTCCATAAAGGAGTCACCTTCTACAGCATAAAACCCGGAGTCAAAGATCACTGAGCGGAGCCGAAGTGAGGTCACTGAGCGGAGCCGAAGTGAGGTCACTGAGCGGAGCCGAAGTG
>JAAENB010000036.1 GCA_024224995.1 bacterium
AAATGGTAGTTATGCAGACGGCGATGTAAACGATAAGGCTCAATATGGAACCAAATACGTGGTAACGGCAATAGCCAAAAAGGAAGGAATGAGTGACAGCAGCACAACAGTCATTGTTCAAGTCCATGGTCGTGGTAGCGACTAAGACTCGCCCAATAAATTGTCATATTCTGACACTTGCTGTCAGAATATGACAGTGGCGGTATGAGTTTCTGCACTTGCAAGGGATCTACCCTTGAAAGCGACGTTACGTAACGTTGCTTTCAGACAAATCCACGGCTGGTGCTCCCTTGAATTAATATCAAATCGGAATTATGGATCTTCGGACACAGGGACCGGTGCGTGAACCCGGTATTGCTGTGCCCTGAAGATGTATCATATATAATTAAAAAATTAACCAAGAGGTAATGAATTATGAAAAAATCAAAATTAAAAGTATTCTCACGCATGGCATCAAAGACCATGTTTGCGATTATCACCCTTATGTTTCTTCTTTCTTTTGCCGGGTGCGAGGAAGGACTCAAAGACGGATGGGAGAAATCCGTAGCAGCACCGAAATTTACGACCGATAACCCAACAGCTGTTATAAACACAGGCGGAAAGCTTGTTAGCAATACGGACTTTGGCGCGGTAATCTATTCATCCGATGACGAGTCCGATATTTATTATTCCCTGGATGGGGGCACTACCTGGGACAAGTACCTGGCGCCGATCCCGGTGAAGGGGAATGGGACTGTGGTTACAATGATGGCTTACACGGAGACCGAGCGGCATGGGAACAGTGAGCAGGTTGAAATGCAGTACGTTATCGATTATGAGCGGGATATTGATGTTGCCGTGGATCAGGGTCAGGTTCAGCCACCGGTTTTTATGACCGATGACCCGGTTTATTCAACATACTCCGGCAGCGCCTTTTCCTGCCGTGCCGATATGAACGCGGTTATTTCAACTGCGACAAAAGGAGCAGATATTTTCTATTCCCTGGATAACAGCACCTGGTTTCCTTATGTTGAAGAGATTCCCGTTAAAGGAGATGGGTTGGATAAAACCATATACGCGTACGCGTCTAAAGAAGGTATGACCGATAGTGGTGTTGTTAGTGCCCGGTATACGGTGGGGTATGAGCAGGTTTTTGCTCCGGTTATTACTCTGGTGTACCAGCAATATACAACGAGCAAGCAGCTAATATCTAAAAGTAAAACTTTTTCATATGGAGAGACCTTTAGCCTTACCGGTGTAAATGGTTTTTGCTATAATGAAAATCAAGTGAGTATCAGGGGCCATTTTCCCTATATAACAGTTGCATCTGCAACTCCGGGGGCGGAGATATTTGTGGAGATTTATGAATATTATGATGAACTTCAAATAACGTTTGATAATAATGATAGTAATTCTGGTCATAATGATGATGATATATTATATGTACCGGTACCGGTAAAGATATATCGCCCTGCTTTTTTGTATTCCACAGCGCTTCTTATGGGAGATAAAAGTCTTTCTGCTGGCAGAAGTGAATCTTTCAATAATTATAATTTATATTCATATGGCAGAGGAACAACATATACAATAAGAGTAACAGCCCAAAAAGAGGGGATGAGAACCAGTGCTCCTATGTCTGCGGTTATTAAAGTTCAAGAAGTGGGTAGAATTCAATAATCTCCGGAGTTTTTTATTGCCCTGCATGCGGTCCGTTGCTCTCAAGAAACTAAATTTTAAAACGGACCTCGTCTTTACTCCGCCGAAGGCTGGAGTGCAGTCCCCGAGGCAATATGCCAGGGGTAACGCCCCGGAGGGTCGTGGTTATGTAGCTCGGGGTTTCCAACCCCGTGTGGGCTTCCGTATTTTTCCCCGTTCGACGGGGTCCGCACTCTCAAGAAACTAGAATTTAAATCAGGGCCTCTTTCTTCATAACGAGGGGCTGGAAGCCCCACGTTATGAGAAATACCCATAGCCCTGGCCTGAAACCAGCCAGTAAAGGCGTTGCACTGCAACGTCTCTCAGAACCAAACCTTTGCCCGGAGCATCTTCGCAAAACAGACCCCGGTATCAACACAGTTTCTTTCGTATTTTTCCCCGTTCGACGGGGTCCGCACTCTCAAGAAACTAAATTTTAAAACGGACCTCATCTTTACTCCGCCGAAGGCTGGAGTGCAGCCCCGAGGCAATATGCCAGGGTAACGCCCCGGAGGGTCGTGATTATGTAGCTCGGGGTTTCAACCCCGTGTGGACTTTCCAAAAATTCTTGCAGGTCCATTTCTATACACAGTTCCTCCCGTATTATTTTCCCGGACACCAAAAACCGGTACAGATCTGTCCCGGCATAATTTTTATTTTATTCTTTACAGCAAATCGTAAATATACTATATTAACCGGTTCGCTTTTGATAGAGTCCGTCTCTTTCGGTTCCCACCCGGAAGAGACGCAAAAGCAGAAGAATGAAAATTCTACTGTTGGGTAAAACAGAAAGTTCAAAATCGTATGTTTTTTGGAGCTGATCCCTTTCAGAAAACTTAGAAATTTGAACTCAAAACTCTATTGGAGGAATAGATGAAAGAGATGAAAAAAAGAGCAATAATGCTCATAGCAAGTTTCATGGTAATGGTTTGTATAGGCGGGTGCGGCAGTGACGGAGAAAACAAGAACGGGCCGGAAAATGAAGCGATAGCTCAATTTGAGGCAGCAAAAACAGTTGTAGGAACGGCATCGGATCAATATAAGACCATGCTTGCCCAGGCCCCGGATACGGCAACAGCCCGTCAAAACCTGGCAGACTGGCTTGGGCAGCAGTCCGGAGTATCCAGCGCGGAACTGGCTTCCGACGGAATAACAATACAAATAGAATTTGATACGGGGCTGAATTACGCGCTTATTACCCAATCAGCAGCAGGAGGCAAGAAAAGCAGTATACCCGCATACCCCGCATACAAAGAAACCCCGCGAAAAAAAGGGGCGGCAATAGCAATACCGGCAAATCCGGATTATATGCAGTCTGTAGGAATGATGACATTCCTGGTAGCGCCTTTTCACTGGGAATGTAAAAAACATTTCCTCTATATTGAAACCGATGATATAGCAAACGGGTATATTGAGCCCATAACCGGCCAGTCCCTGGCAAATGTCTATAAGGACTCCGAAGTAACTCCCGAAGTTATGGCAGCCCTTCTCCTGAGTCCCAATACTCCGGCAACCCATCTCTATATAAATACCCATACCGCAGACTATAGATGGAAGGAAAATGGTACAACTTATAATTCCATAGCCTTTTTTACCGGGCAGGAGATAACGCGAAATAATTACGCAGACTATTCTGCTGATGTGCAGCAGAGTTCTGAAAATAAGCCTTACTTGCTGGGAGGGCTTATAGATTATGAAGATAAAACCTGGTTATGTGTAACACCCTTATTTGTGAAGAAGTATTCGGGAAAACCCCACAGTTCCTGTGATGACTGGCTGGGACGATATGTCACAGTAGTGGGCTGCAACAGTTATGATGAGTATATGCGAAATGTTTTTCTCGACAATGGAGCAGTCAGTTATGCCGGGTTTGACTCCTCGGTAGACAGGGATGGCGCGGCCAGGCATGTAAAGAAATTTTACGATAACCTGTTAACCGGGGATCTTATCCAGGAAGCCTACAACAATTTACCGGTTTATTCGGATATAGCATTTCCCGCGGCCAGGTTTCAAATTGATGGCGGAACAATGACGGCCCGGTATTTTTATCGCCCTTTTGTTGCCTTTAACGGAACTTCAATGGAAGGGCTAACCTGCCAATGGGAGAGCATGTTTGAGGATAGTGACGGTTCAATCTATATGGTAAATAATATTGTGGACAGTGTCACAAAAGCCGCCACAGGATTATTGACCATAAGGATCAGCAGCTGTAGTGCAGGAACCTATAATATTCAGAGTGAGAACGTGAAAATATCTTTTGATGAACTCAGTACCGGAACAACCTGGATTGCCGAAAAAAGCTCATTTGAGGCAACCGGGGCTTGTTCCGGTAATATTACTATTAGCAGTTTTGATGACCGGGTTGGCGGGGTCATAGAAGGGACATTCAGCGGAACCCTGGTAGACAGCAGCGAAGTGGACCCACCCTATACAACCAGGGAAGTAAGCGGGAATTTTGTGGTTCTAAAGAATAATAACGGCTGGGGGAAGTAAAACCGGTACAGATATGTCCCGGCTCTTTTTTTAAAAAAAACTTTACAGGATAATAGCCCGGATTCTTAATACTCCTGAATATAAAAGCCCGGTTTATTTAAATTAAATCATTATATTCAGGAGTTGAACATGAAAAAAATATTTTTTATACTGTTGTTTGTATTTGTCTCAGCCGGTATGCTTTTTGCCGGGTATAGTTATACTAAAGATACCACTGTTATTGTAAATGCCGACGGAAGCGGTTCTGCAAGCGGAGTTCTTTCCAATGCGCGATGGTCGTCTGACACGGTACAGTATATTGGCTGTTATGGAACTCGTTCCGCTACCGGTTTTTATACAAAGTGTTACGCAAGAAATTCATCCAATATCTTGCTTCAAGGGTATTCTTATGATATTGAATACTATGAGATTTTTAAGACTATTAGTAAGGATACATATCTTGATTTTTCAGTTGGTAGTTCCGGGGAGATTAGCTCAATGTCAACCTGGAATATCTCGTATAATATCCATTAAAAACTAACCTGTGTCATGGAACCGGGCTTTTAAGAACAAACAAGAGAGGCACACAATGGAACAACAAAATAATAAAAAAAGAAATAACATCCCCCTGGTCGTATCGGTCATATTTAATATTGTATTGGTAATTATTTTTTTTGTTGGCAAGAACTCTTCTAACAATAAAGGGATCGAAAAGAAGCTGGATCGCATACTGGCAATTCAAAATGAAATGGCAATTAACCGCTATTTAAGCCTTAAGGAAGACCATGAGGGCGATAATAGTTTCTCTGAGGCCAACAGCAATGAAAGTGAGTTTGGCCGTGCCATATTACGGAACGAGATCAAAGATATATTAAAAAAGGAGCTTCCGGAAATAGCTAAAGAGAACGGGCAATCACAGGAGATTGAATTTGATGAGAAAAAGAAAGATCCCCTGGAAAGTATACCGGTTTCGGAACAAAAGACCGCTCTTGCCAATTGCAATTATGTTGTTGATGATGCCATAAAAGCGGGCTCCTGGACTGCCGCTGATGCTGGAAGAATACGGAATAATTTTCAAAAAATGGACAGGGAACAGCAAAAAAGTATTCTTCAAAAAATTATCCCCGCAATGAACCGGGGTGAAATTAAAGTAGAACCCGGCTCAGAGATGTTTTGAAAGATTATTTCATTTTTAGATATTTTTTAGCCAGGTCCAGTAATACCGGAATTGCTTTTATATTTTTTTCTTTATTGGCCCTGGGGTAAAATAATACGGCATTACCATTTCTCAAAACTCCTCGCGCCGGCCTGTTTTTCATTTCACTTTTGATCCTGGCATCGGCACCGGCTTTAGATTTGTAAATATCTAAAATATAGGAATCAATTACTTTTCCGTCCGCAAGAGCGACATTGATCACTGCATTGCAGAGCAAAATATTGGGGGCCGAGCTGCCGATTAACTCCTTGTTGGCAGTGAAAACCAGCCTGCTTTTGTCGAGTCCGAAATCGGGTAGTGTAATATTATTGTCTTTGCATAGTGTTAGGCCTTCATCGTAAAATTTCCCGCACATGGTGCTGTCTTCTATGAATTTCGCGTTATTTTTACATGCAGTCAGGGAAAATAAGATAATAAACAATACCGGAGTAATTTTTTTCATAATATCACCTCAAATTTTTAATACATACTGTATAATCCATAAAATGGTATCTGTCAATAAACATAAGCGGATAAAAAATAATTATTGTGATAATTCCCGGTAAGGGGTATAATGCAACATTCTGATTTATAACAATCAAGGGTGTGTCGAGAATGGAATTAAAAGGCTATGTAAATCTCCGGGTAATCTATGAAAATGAAAAGATTGAGGTATACAAAGGGACACAAGAGAATGGAGCCCCGGTAATTATTAAAACACTCCGGTCCCTGTACCCGGAACCGCAGGATTTGGAACAGCTGGAACATGAATACCGGGTCGCGAAAAAACTGGATATTCCGGGAGTGGTAAAACCCTGCGCTCTGGAAAATGCAGGACACAGCAAAGCTCTTATCTGGGAAGATTTCGGAGGAATGGCTTTAAACCGGTATATGAAGTCCCATGCCCCTTCTTTGAAAAATATTCTTGAGATTATGAAAACCGCAGCCGGAATTATTGATGACATTCATAGAAATAATATCATCCATAAAGATATCAAACCACATAACATTATAGTTAATCCCAATACCCTTGAAGTTCGAATTACCGATTTTTCCATTGCCGCTGAAGTGCAAAGAGAAATCGCTGCCGTAACAAGCCCCGGGAAACTGGAAGGAACGCTCGCGTATATCGCGCCCGAGCAAACCGGAAGAACAAACCGGTCAATAGATTTTCGTTCCGATTATTATTCTTTTGGTATAACCTTTTATGAACTGCTCACCGGCAGACTTCCTTTTGAAACCGACGATAAAATGGAGCTGGTCCATTCTCATATCGCGGTTATCCCTGTACCTCCCGGGGATGTTAACCCGTCCATACCCCGGGTGCTGTCGAATATCGTAATGAAGCTGGTCGCGAAAACAGCCGAAGAACGGTACCAGGGAATATTCGGACTTCTTTCCGACCTGGAAGAATGCCATAAACAGTTAAAGGAATTGGGCACAATCAATGATTTTAATATTGGTGAGAATGATATTCCTGAGGTTCTTCGCGTGCCGGAAAAACTTTACGGCAGGGAAAAAGAGATCCGTCATTTGATGGAGCTCTTCTCGAGCGCGGTATCGGGAAACAGGGAAATCGTTTATTATTCAGGCGAGCCCGGAATTGGAAAGACCGCGCTGATCAATGAAGTGCATAAACCCATCGTGGAAAAGCGGGGGACTTTTATTTCCGGGAAGTATGATCAGTATAACAGGGATATACCGTATAGTGCAATTATCCAGGCATTTGAGGAATTATCGCGTAAACTCCTGGCAGAGACCGAAGGGGAACTTCTTCAATGGAAGGAACGAATCTTACAGGCAGTGGGAAAGAATGGCAGGGTGATAATCGATGTTATCCCGGGCATTGAGCTGATAATAGGGAAACAGCCTGAGGTTCAGCAGCAGCCGCCTCTGGAATCTCAGAACAGGTTTAACCAGGTGTTCCAGGATTTTATTAAAGTGTTTCCCCGGGAGGATCATCCGCTTGTTATATTTCTTGATGACCTGCAATGGGCAGATAACGCGAGTTTGCAGTTGATGGAGTTGTTTTTAAGCGATCCGGGCCTGAACTTTATTTTATTCATAGGAGCCTATCGTGATACGGAAGTGGACAGTAGCCATCCTTTTGTTCTAATGCAGGAACGGATGAGTGATGTTGGCAGTGTATGGGAAGAGCTAACCGTTATGCCTCTTGCAAGAGATCATATTAACCTGATGTTGTCGGATAGTCTTCATTGTGGTGAATTGCGAGCTGTGGGATTGTCCGGACTTATTCTTGAAAAAACCGGCGGGAATCCTTTTTTTGTAAAAGAGTTCGTGAAAGCCTTATATAGTGAGGGGCTGGTTGAGTTTACACAGGGTTGGACCTGGGATATAGGACGGATTGAACACGCCGGGATTACGGATAATGTTGTTGAACTGATGACCGGGAAAATTTTAAAATTACCAGAGCGATGCCTGGCCATTTTAAAGACAGCCGCCTGTATAGGAGTTGTTTTTGATCTTACCGCACTCTCCCTGGTTTATGGTAAAAGTGAACATGGGATCTTTGAGGATATAAAAGAAGCGATTAACGAAGGGTTGCTGCTGAAAATTGAAGATCTGTATAAATTCGTACACGATAAGGTGCAGGAAGCTGCATATATCTTAATTGATGAAGAAGAGCGGAAAAAACTCCATTATAAAATTGGAACGGTTTTATATGATATTGCGAAGGAAAATAAAACAATCGATGAAAATATCTTTAGTATCGTGACTCAGTTTGATCAGGCTAAGAATTTGATAAAGGATGAAAATAAACAGGAATATATTGAATTAATTATTAAAGCCGGTCAAAAAGCAAAAGATTCCGCTGCCTATGTTGCGGCAGCGGATTTATTAAAAAATGGTCTTGAATTGTTGCATGAAGACTCCTGGAAAGAAAATTATGATTTGATGCTGACTCTGCATGATGAATTGGCGGAAGCGGAATACCTGGCAAGGAATTATGAAAAATTTGAAGAATTATATGAGGTGATAAATAAAAACGCGAAACGGGTTTTAGATAAAATTACAATAAGTAAACTGGAAATTGATCGTCTTACTAACCAATTGAAACACAATGAAGCCATTGAAACCGGTAGAAAACTTTTAAAAGAATTTAATTATTCTTTGCCGAAGAACCCCGGGAAAATCTCTGTTTTTTTTGAAATAATAAAAACCAAAACCTTTGTTAATATGTATGAGAAAGATAGCTTTTTAAATAAACCCGCTATGGTTGACAAAAGAATTTATGCCATAATAACAATTTTTATAATGCTTGGAAGTTCTAGTTATAATTCAAGACCAAAATTAATGTTGGTTATGCTTTTGCGCGGAATTCGGTTGTTCACAAAGTATGGGACTTCTGAGCTTACTCCATATGTTTATATTATATATGGAGGTGTTGTCATTGCTGCTATTTTTGGTGAAATTGAACATGGATATAAAATAGGGAAAGTCGCTCTGGAGCTTTCGAATCAATCAGGAATAAAAAGATGGCAGGGAAGATGTTTGTTTCAATTCTCATACATTTCTCACTTGAAAGAACATCATCGAGAAAATTTAAATCACCTGGTGAAAGCAGCTCAATACGCTTACGAGGCCGGTGATTTTTTATATGTGGCCTTTTCATATATTTTTTATTTTTCCGTCTATTTTTTTATGGGAGAGAAATTAAGTGCCATCAAAAAAGAATATGATTCCGTGACCCCAAAAATGAAAAAATTAAAACAGCCGCAAAGCGCTATTTATTATAGCATCTGGAGACAAATAGTTTTAAACCTGTTAGGGGAATCTGAGGATAAAATTCTTTTAAAAGGTGAAGCGGCTCATGAAGAAGAATTTATTTTACTGCTTAAGGAATCGGATGATAAAATCGGTTTTGGTCATTATTATGTTTCAAAAATGATTTTGTACTATATTTATAATGACTATTCAGCGGTGGTGACTATTGCAGCAAATAATGAAGAAAATATAACAGCAGCTATGCTTGCATTTCCGTATGTTCCGGTATTTTATTTTTTTTATGCGCTGGGATTGTCTGCTCTTTGTATTCGTTCAAAGAAAAGGAAATATTTGAAAAAGTTGAAAAAGATTCATAAAATGTATGAAAAATGGGGAGCTCATAATAAATATAATTATCTTCATAAATATTATTTAATATCAGCCGAACTTGCTCAGATCAATGGTGAAATAGACCAGGCATGTAAGTTTTACGATAAATCTATTAAAACTGCCTCGGTAAACGGATGCATGCATGAAGAGGCAATCGCAAATGAATGTGCCGCAAGATTTTATCTACAATGCAAAGATGAAGGTAAAGCAAGTGTTTATATGACCGAAGCCTATAACTGCTACCGCGCCTGGGGAGCAAAACCAAAACAGGAAGACATGCTTGCAAAATATCCTGCTTTGATAAAGGCAGAAGCAAAAGAAAAAATTATAAAAGAAAATATCGAAACAGCTACGGAAAGATTATCCGGAACCGTAACACGGACCGGATCAGAAGAACTGGATTACACAACGATCATGAAAGCGTCCCAGGTGCTCTCGGGAGAAATTGTTTTAAGCAAACTCCTGGCAAAATTGATGAGTATATCAATAGAGAACGCGGGAGCAGAAAAGGCTTACCTCCTTCTTAAAGAGAATAATGAACTATTCGTGAAGGCCGAAGGAAAAACCATGAATGAAGAGGTCTCAGTACTGGAATCAATAAGCATGGAAAGTCATGGGGAACTGCCTGTATCCATAATAAATTACGTAGTAAGAATGCAGGAGACCTTGCTTTTGAATGACGCGGCCGGAGAAAGTATATTTATTACCGATCCCTTTGTGTTAGAAAACAAACCAAAATCAATATTATGCATTCCCATAATACACCGGGGAGAACTTACCGGGATCTTATATCTCAAGAATGACCTCTCAACCGGGGCCTTCACACCGGAACGGCAGAAAGTGCTTCAAGTGATAGCCAACCAGGCGGCAATTTCCATAGAGAATGCCCGCCTCTATAAGGATATGGAAGAGAATAACAAGAGGCTGCAGGAACTGGACACCTTAAAAGATGAATTCCTGGCAAATACTTCCCATGAACTGAAAACACCATTAAACGGAATTATCGGCCTTGCCGATTCAATGATAGGAACAGAAAAAGACGCGGAACCGAAAATAGCCAGGGATAACCTTTCGCTCATCGTGTCGAGCGGGAAGCGCCTGTCGAACCTGATAAATGATATATTGGATTTTTCGAAGCTGCGGAATAATGATATCCGGCTGAATGTAAAAGCAGTTGATATCCGATCCCTGGTTGATGTGGTTCTTGAACTGTCAACACCATTACTGGGGGGGAAAAATCTAAAACTGGTGAACGCCATAGACCCGGAGATGCCGCCGGCAAAGGCCGATGAAAACAGGATAGAACAGGTTCTCTTTAATATAGTAGGAAACGCCATAAAATTTACCGAGTCCGGAACCATCACCGTAAAAGCCGCGTTCGAACGAACAGGGGGAGGAAAAGCCGGTGAAATAAAAATAACAGTATCCGATACGGGAATAGGAATACCGGTGGAAAAGCAACAGGGCATATTCCAGTCGTTTGAACAAGCAGACGGATCATTGTCACGGGAGTATGGCGGTACCGGGCTTGGGCTGTCAATTGTAAAACAGCTTGTAGAACTACACGGGGGCAGTATCCGCGTGGAATCAAAAGAAGGAAAGGGCTCGGATTTTATATTTACCCTGCCCGCAGGAGAGGCCGGGAACAGTGAAAATTATACTGCGCCGCAACAAACCGAGTTCGCAGGAACAGAAAAGGCAGAGGATTTCGATATCCATCCTGAAGATTTGCCCATAGGAGAAGACTATACCGGCCAAAAAGGAAGGATTCTGGTAGTAGATGATGATCCCGTAAATCTACGGGTTATAAGAAGCTACCTGCTTAATGAGAATTATACGGTAATTTACGCGAAAAGCGGACAGGGAGCACTTGATAAATTAAGAGAAAAACAATCACATAAAACAACTGAATTCGACCTGGTGCTGCTGGACCTGATGATGCCGAAAATGCCGGGGTATGAAGTATGCCGCAGGATACGGGAGATATTCGCGCTCTATGACCTGCCGGTAATAATGCTTACAGCCAGGAACAGGGTAGAGGACCTGGTGGCCGGGTTTGGGTCCGGGGCAAATGACTATATTGCCAAGCCTTTTAATAAAGAAGAGCTGCTCTCCCGTGTTGAGACTCTTGTAACCTTAAAGAAAACAGTAAAAGAGCATAAAGAAGCAAAGTTTAAATTATTACAGGAGAGGATGAGTCCTCATTATTTATTTAATTCCTTGAACGTGGTTCGTTCATTAATAAAACAAAATTCCGAAAAAGCGGAAGAGTCAGTGGTAAAGTTGAGTGAGAATTACCGCTTTATTACGGATAAATCTAACCAGTCGCTTATCACATTTGAAGAAGAGTGGAAATTTATAGAGAATTACCTGGATATGGAAAAGATCCGCTATGGCGACAGGTTAACAATTGATATGGAAAGAAGAGGAGATTTTAGCAGAGTCAATATCCCGCCGCTTATTTTGCAGCCCCTGGTTGAAAATTGTTTAAAACACGGACTGGCCCGGGGCTACTTAAAAGGGTATATAAAAGTTTTCGCGAAAATAGATGATAATATCGTAGAAGTGGAAATTCTCGACAATGGAGCGGGTATTAATAAAGAAGACATTTACTCCCGTTCACTGGGAAATATTTTAAAACGGCTCAAGTACCGGTTCGATAATGCAGTGTTAGAAGCACATAACAGAGAAGAGGGAGGGGCGAGGATTTATTTATCTTTTGGAAATCGTTAGACCGGAAAATTCGGTCGTGTCTTAATATACCGAAAAACGTAGTTCGGAATGTAAACCTTGCCTGGTGTGATGCCTCGGCAGGTTGCGAGGCTGTTTGAGCGAAGCGAGTTCCGAACGTTCTGCAGAGGCATCACGCCAGGCAAGGTTTACATTCCGGGTTGATATACCTTATAGCTAGCGCGTAATTTTATTTTGATACACTAATACACGACCGAAAATTCTCCGTAACTATCAGGAATTTTCTCCTTGACAATATCTACCTTAATATTGAATAGTCAGGGTGATAAAAAATAAGGAGGTATCCATTATGAAAAAAGTATACTCCTTACCCATTCCGGCCGGTACCGAATAACAGGTTAACCGGCGTTACATATATTACTTTTATATAAGAGACGCAGTAAAACACTGCGTCTCTTTTTATTTTAGTTTAATGCTACTTTATCCTGATTATCCACACTACAGACATATTCGCGGGTCTTGTCTCCGTGCCAATAAGAGGATCTCCGTATCCGGAATTTACCGGGTTTGAAATGGCGGCATACCCTGCTTGAATGTTCGCGTACCCGGTACTGGATGTGTGCTGCCCCCAGCTTCCTTCAGCAGTATCGGAATGCATAAGCCAGATGTCCGGTCCCGAATTGGTGTTGTTGCCCATTTGTACGGTATGGGCATGCCCACTGTCGGTATGACCGTGGCCGGAATCGGTGTGGGTGTGGCCCTGCATTTGATGGTTCTGTATGAAGCCGGAGCTGGTACTTCCCCGGAGAAACCTCGCTTCTCCGTTCAGGTTGGGTACAGTCCCGCCGTCATAAACAGACTCCCCGTCGGTTATGGTCTGGCCGCCGCATTCCACCCAGCCTTCGGGCAGCTGCGGTGTATGGGTGAGGCTTTTGTGCCACGCGAGGATTGTGCCTACCGGCGGGTTTTGCCGCGTAAGCAAAACGCTTCCGGCTTCAAGACCCGTTAATCGCGATTCTATTTCGGTGATGGTACTTGATGTCCCGCCCGACAATACCTCGATTGTTATGTTGAGGCTGTTTATCTCTTCCTGCATGGATTTTAATTTGTTATAGATCTCTGAAAAACTGAATTTTTCATCGGAGTCTCCTCCTGAAGAGCCGTCGTTGCTGGTGAGTCCGGCCTCGCATCCGTAAAATGAAATAAGCCCCGTAAGAAATAAGCCCAATAATGTTTTTTTAGATAGATTCATGATTCTTCCTCCTTTTGTTAATTTACAGTACTGTTATATACTGAATACATACGAAGGTTCAAGATTAATTCTTTTTTTGTTGCTTTCCTGTGAGTGCTCTCAAGAAACTAAATTGTGCAAGTGAGCGGGCCTGGAAGCATCCCTCTTCTAAATGCTGCGGAGCGAGTTCCGCTCAAACAGTCCTCACATTTAGAAGAGGGATACTTCCAGGCCAGATGCAGATCGCAATACTATTTAGTTTCTGACGTATTTTTTCCCCTCGCAG
>JAAENB010000037.1 GCA_024224995.1 bacterium
ATTGATGACGGAGTAGGGCTGCAAAAAGAGGATATTATGGCCCGGTCTTTGGGGAATATTAAGCAGCGGCTGCAATATTTTTTTGAAAGCGCGGAGCTTACGGCGCGGAACCGTGAAGAGGGCGGTGTTGTGGTTGAGCTTTTTTTTCGGGTATAGAAGCGCCCAGCCCCGGTACGGGCACGGCACGCCGTGCCCGTACCGGCATCTCCTTATGTTGTTTCTTCTCTGGCAATAGGATTAATCGATAAGCGGTATCCTTCGAACGCGGCAAAACCATAGAAAGCCAGGTCAAATATATCGACTGTTTGAGAAAGAATATCAACAACCATTTGCGGCTCCAGGCTGTTCAAGAGCGCCGACAGGGAATGGTTTCCCTGGAATGCCTCAACGGCAAGAGGACTCAAAACCGCTCCCGCCAGGCAGCCGACCAGGGACAAAACCGCGCCCGTAATCCCAAAGACCGGGTCGATCCCTTTACCCAGGAAGCGAACACCATACCCCGTCAGGAACCCCACACCAACAGCCATCCAGCCGACCTGGTAATTGGTCCCAACAGTAACAGCAACCCAGAGACCAGCCCCGATTAATGCGCCAATAGCACCGCCGATTATTCCCAGGAACAGGTTTTGGTTATCCTTGATCTTTTGTATTGCGCTTTGTTGCTTTAGTTGATCCTGCTTTTCTTCATTCATTCCCGGTTTTCCTCCTGTTCCCTTATAGTGAAGTAGTATTCAAATATATACAGGGATGTCAATTATTATTACCGCACTCCCCGGTAAATTCTTGACATACTATACGCATTGTTCCTCAATTGAAAATATATGCCTCCCCCCGCCGAAGGCGGGGGGAGGCATATATTTTCATTAGAACAAAGAGATTCATATAAAGGAGTTAATAAATGACGAGAAAACTGACGGTAATTCCGGAGCAGTGTTCCGGATGCAGGATTTGCGAACTTGTTTGTTCTATCAAACATTTTGGTGTGAACAACCCTAAAAAGGCAGCTATCAGGGTAATGGTAACGTATCCGCACCCGGTACTGCGAATGCCCATCGTATGCAGCCAGTGTAAAGAACCCCCCTGTGAGGAAGTATGCCCGGTAGACGCTCTTCATCGAATTGACGGCGTGGTGCAGCTGAATGAAGATGACTGCATTTCCTGCTATAAATGCGTGGAAGCCTGTCCATTTGGAGCCATGTATGCCCATGAGGATTGTGATTATCCCATAAAGTGTGATATGTGCGGGGGAGAGCCGGAATGCGCACGGGAATGTCCTAAAGGAGCGCTCAAACTTATCCCGGAAGCGGTTCTGGGAGAATCAAAGCGCCTGAATAATGTCCTCAGCTATACTCAAATGAAAGAGATAGAGTTCTACGATAAGGGCGAGAAAAAGATTATTCATTACGCGGAAATAGGGAAGGAAGAACTATGACAATAAAAAGCGGTTATTTTAAAAAGAATTTATACGTGGACCTCACGGCAGGGACTGCTGACCGGCTTGATCTTTCGGACAGCTTTGTGGAAAAGTATATTGGCGGCCGGGGATTTGGCGCAAAACTGGTATGGGACAATTTAAAAAAACATAATTTTAAAATTGATCCCCTGGGTCCGGAGAACCTGCTGGTCGTGGCGCCGGGACCGTTAACGGGAGTATATTTACCGTCTTCCGGAAAGTGCGGTTTTATAACAATATCACCGGCAACAAAGATGTACGGAGACTCTTCAGCAGGAGGCGGCCTTGGAGTGGAGCTGCGGCAGAGCGGTGTCGATGTGCTGTCGGTAACAGGAAAGGCGCCGGAACTGTCCATACTCTTTATAGACAATGATGAAACAACGATTATTCCCATGCCGCAGTTAAAAGGGAAAACCTGCCTGGAAACCGAAGGTCTCATCATCAAGCACCTGGGCACTCACGCCATCCATGTCGCGGCAATTGGCGTGGGCGGAGAAAATATGGTAAACTTTGCCTGTGTGAACACCGACTGGAGCCGGAATGCCGGCAGGACCGGGGTCGGCGCTGTTATGGGGTCAAAGAATTTAAAGGCCATTGTGGTCCGCGGCCATAAAGACCTCCCTGTTTTTGATCTGGAAGCCCAGGTAAAAGAGGCAAATAAGGGATACAAATATATGCGGGATCATAAGTATTTCGATCTCTGGCAGCAGGAAGGGCTCATGAATGTTATTGAGTATGCCAATGAAAAGGGGATACTCCCCACCTATAATTTTAAGGACAGTGTCTATTCCAAACATTCTTCAATTAACGGTGAAGTTATGCTGGACCATTTTAAAATTGGAGACACTGCCTGTTTTTCCTGCTCCATGTGCTGCGGCAATATTTGCCTGGTAAAGAACGGCAAGTATACGGGAACCGTAACTGAAGGGCCTGAGTATGAGTCCTGTGCCATGCTGGGATCGAACCTGGGGATTGATGATTTTGCCGCGATCCTTTCGGCAAACAATCTCTGCGACGAATTGGGGGTCGATACCATTTCAGCAGGAAATCTTATTGGCGCGGTAATAGACGGCTATGAGCAGGGCATACTTACTCTTGATGACATAGACGGAAGGGAAATTTCCTGGGGTGATGAGGACGCCATCCTTGAACTGATTCGCAAGATAGCACACCGGGAAGGGCTCGGAGATCTTCTCGCGGGCGGCGCGCTTACGGTTATTGAAAAGTGGCCCGAAATGGATAAGGTTATTCTGCATGTAAAAGGCCTGGAACAGTCCGCCTATGACAGCCGGGCTGCCATGTCCATGGGGATTTCCTACGCGACATCCGACATAGGAGCGCATCACGCAAGGGCATGGCCCATTGCAAAAGAGATGGAAGAAGGGCAGGACTGGTCCGAAGATGAAATGGTTGATACGGTTATCTATCATCAAAAGTTACGGCCCCTGTTCGACATGCTTGGCGTGTGCCGGCTTCCCTGGATTGAGCTGGGCCTTAATGAGCGGCACTATGAAAATTTTTACACGTATACCACAGGAAAGAAGGCCACGCTTGAGGAACTGCTGGATCTTTCCAATGAGATTTATAATCTCACAAGGCTCATTAACACCCGCCTTGGATTTACCCGGAAGGATGACAACCTTCCGTATAAAGTCCATTCCCGGCCTGCCTTAACCGGACCAAATGCCGGTAAGGTTCTGGACCAGGAAAAATTCCAGCGTATTCTTTCGCTCTATTATTCAAAGCGGGGATGGAGCGAAGACGGTATTCCTCCTGCTGATGTAGAGAGCCGGTTTGATTAAGTAAGGAATTGTCCTCCCGGCAACAATGAACTGTTATAAATGTGTAATTGTTCATTGTTACCGGGAAATAACAACTAACCCCTATAAAAACCTACAAACGCTTTTTGTTGAACAAGTGAATTTCCTTGTTGCCGTTTAGCCAAATATTGACTATTTTAAAAGTGGAACAGTCACAAGAACAACCGCAGCCCATACGCGTCTGTGTTTTGTAAAAGCACTGTTTTTATAAAACCAGGTTGCTTTTTATATATCTTTTACCCTCTATTGGGCTTTGGCCCACCGGGTATGGTCCGGGATTGGCGGGGTGCGCCGGTCCCGGGCCATACCTTTGTTTTTTTATTATTCATAAAACTCGTATAAAAACATAATAGGAAACTATTGCCGGAGAATACCAACGAACCCGTATAGATCCTTCCCAACAGTTTTAACCAAACAAGTGAATTTTCTTGTTGCCGTTTAACTTTTTATTGACTATTTTGAAAGAACAGCAGACGCGCAATAATGTTTACAAGCGTAATATTCTGCTGAAGCTGTACTCGGGAACCTTAAGCAAAACCGGGTGATGAAAATTTCTGTTTGAATAATGCAGCCCATACTCAGTTCTGTTTTGCAGAGACCGGTTGGGTGTAGAGACGTTGCGTGCGGCGTCTCTACAAAAAAACGTTGCAGCACAACGTCTCTACCAACGAATCGCTCTCTATAAAACGGGCTGTTTTGGATATATCTTTTACCCTCTATAGGGCAACAGCCCATTTTGGTACGGTCCGGGTTCGGCGGATAACGCCGGTCCGGGGCCGTACCCTTATTTCTTTTCTTCTTCTTTATTCTTCGGTACTTTTCATCTGCACCAGGGTCTCTTTCATTTTTTTAAGAGACGAACCGTATTCGGCCCAGTTCCCTTTTTTCATATTCTCCTCAGCTCTTGAGTACTGGGAAAGAGCTCTGCCTGCCAGCTCCTTAAGACTTGATTTTATTTGTTTGTCGGTCTCGGGATCAGTGGAAAAAGTTGTTCCTTCGAAAAGCTGCATAAGAGCGGTTTCAAGATCCCTGGCCATAACCAGTTTGTCGGAAAAGGCTACAATAACTCTTCCCAGCTGCGGCATCTCGCCGGTTTTGGCTTTTAAATAAAGGGGCTCAATAAAAAGTAATGATTCTTCAATAGGAATAACCAGCATATTACCCCTGAGTACCCGGGAACCGCCTTTGTTCCAGAGCGAGAGCTTGCTGGAAATTTCAGGTTTCTGGTCGATCCGTGATTCCACCTGCATGGGACCGAAGCTTAAATTCTTTTTTGGCAGTTTATACAGCTTTAGTTTTCCATAGTTGGGCATATCGCACCGGGCGATTAAAAAGGCTACCATGTTGGGTTTTTTAACCGGGGTAAAAGGCATAATTTGAATAAATTCACTCTCCTTTTCTCCGGGTAATTTTGAAACAAGGTAATAGCTTTTAAGGTCTACGATTTTATTGTCGCCCTCGTATTTTTGTTCCGGGATTGCCCAGGCATCTTCATTATTGTAAAAGACATTGGGATCGGTCATATGATATTTGAGAAGCATCTCGATCTGGATTGTAAAAATGTCTTTTGGGTAGCGTATGTGGTTTCTCAAATCCCCGGGCATTGTTGACATATCTTTAAACAGGGAGGGAAATATTTTAGCATAGGTTTTAATAATCGGGTCTTCCTCCGGAGAACCGGAGTTGGTTTTATAATAATTGATCTCGCCGTTATAAGCGTCAATAACGATCTTAACGGAATTCCTGATGTAATTGATTGCTTTGCCCTGTCTCCCCGGCTGTTTTATCGCTAACGGGGTGGAGTAGGGGAATTTATCGGTTGTGGTATAGGCATCCAGCATCCAGTAGAGTTTTCCATCGGATACCACAAGGTACGGATCAGTGTCGAAATCAAGAAAGGGAGTTAAGTGTTCTACAATATCAAGTATATTCCGGCGGTAGAGGATGCGGCTTTCACTGCTGATGTTGCCTGAAATAAGGATATTAATATCACGAAAATGTATAGCGAAAAGAAGCCGTTTGAATATGGAGCCCAGCCTGGTTCCCCCGGTTCCGGAATACATGGTATATACGTTTTCATCTCCCGAAGGATAATCGAATTCACCCTTTTCTATGGATGTATTGGTTAATGCATAGGAATTTTTATGTTCCCCATAGTATATTCGCGGCTCTGCAACTTCAATAGAGGTCTTTGATTTCGGCGGGATATCTTTAACCAGCATTTCCGGAAATCCATTGGCAGTAACCTTGTCTACCCTGCTGAGGACCAGGCCATACCCATGAGTATACATAAGATGCTGGTTTATCCAGGACCGGCTTCTTGAGTCCAGCTGCCTGGTATCCAGTTCCCTGGCAGAAAGGTTTACGGCGATTTTTTTATTATTGATCGTATAGCGGTCCACATCAACATTATCAAAAGAATAATAGGGCCTCAGTCCCTGGAGCTGTTTGTAGATCGGTTTCAGAGTCCTCCTGTCCCAGAGGCGTACGTTTTCAATAATATTCCTGTTCTTTTTGATATCATTATAGGATAAATTTTTACTATTCGCGAACTGTGAGGCCTCAACGCTGTCAATATCATATGCTTTCCGGGTAAAGTTGATATTATGCATAATATAGGGCTTTTCTTTGCCTATCTCATTGGGGTCTACAACAAATCTTTGCAGCAATGAAGGAACTATGGACCCGAGAATAAAATAGACCGGCAGCAGGATGGCAAGAACGAATATGGGCAGCTTAAAGCTTCGTTTGAAGATATTAAAGAAAAGAAGCCCGGCAGCGATAAACGATATCACCATAGCCACATCATATGCTAATTTATTAACATTGACTGCGGTATACCCGGCACCGTAAAATTTTCCGATTTGGGAAAAAAGCAGTTCATAAGCGGAAAGCCGGTAGCTCAGTCCGTTCAGGATAACAATCACCGCAAGCAGTGAAGAGAGATGGGCCCTGGCGAAAAGAGAGAATTCAACAGTGCCGGTACCAACAAAAATTCCCCTGTTGAGAATATGGAACAGAAGGGAAAACAGGGCAATGACGATGAATGAAAACATGAGCCAGACGTACAGGAACTGGTAAAAAGGAAGAGAGAATACATAAAATCCAATATCTTTATTAAATATGGGATCTAAGGGAAAGCCCGTAAAGGGGACGGAATTCATGAACATGAGATACTCTTTCCAGGAAGAGGAGGCGAACCCGCCCATCATAAATCCTGCGGCAATAGTACTCACTGCAATGATAATAAAAAGTGCCTTCCGGGGAGAGCCCAGTACCGGGAGCTGGAGACGGTCCAGAATATTATGAGTAAAAATGCGGCCTTTTCCTCCCAGGAGCCGTATGAGAAGAAAATTAAGGAAAAATATGGCGATAAAAACAATGGCAAAGAGCGTATGCACTGAAAATTTTGTAGTGAAAAGGGTCCAGAAGACATTTTCACCTTTGTTGATCTCAAACCAGGTGAAGTCAACATAGAAGCCGGCAACAGATCCTATTGAGAGATATATAATAATAACAATGGCAAGTATCCATAAGTATTTTTTGTCCATAAGATTTCTCCTGAGTCTGGTGGTGGTAAACAGGGGGATGTTACTATGGCATCTGTTTTTGTGTCAATATTATTATCAAAACTTGAACAAACCGTCCGGTCATTCTCAAAAACTGCACATTTTTTGCTTGAAAGTCTATTTTTTTTAAAATAATTTGTGACGATTCAGCAAAAAAGAACGCTTATATAAAGACGAATAAAATTAAAATTTATGGAGGGTCTTATTATGGCTCAAATAAAGATCAATGATCTCAAAAGTGAATCACGGGAACTCAGTTTCTCAGAAGCGACTATGGTACAGGGAGGCGGTCTTACCTGGGGTGAAATAGGAGAAAACTTTAAAAAACAAGCAACATTTGTTGCGTATAGCGCTATCATGATACCAGCCGGGGTAACAGTTATGCCTGGTATTGGACCAATGCTCTCTCTTGTGGGAGCAGCTCTCCTGGTAACTTCACCGGTTTCAGTTCCTATCATGTTCACGAAACAGTTAATCGAAGATATTCAAGATTAAGAGATCGTAGTTAGTTGCCGGTATATTAAGACACGACCGACCCTGTATAGCGGGGAAAAAATACGTCAGAAACTGCGGTGATACGGGGGTCTGTTTTGCGAAGATGCTCCGGGCAGGGGTGCGACCCCTGCGAGGGGTGCGGCCCCTGCGAGGGGTTTGGTTCTGAGAGACGTTGCAGTGCAACGTCTTTACTGGCTGGTTTCTGGCCAGGGCATTATTGATATGGGCAAAATCGTCCCCGGGTCTCTATTCCCTATAGTCTATGCGTTCGTAGCTATCATGTTTTTTACCCGGGAAGAAAGCCCCCGGCCACCGCAATAGTATTGATGTGGCCGGCTCCCTTTGCGCCTTTTACCTGCCTTATTTAATTCTCATTATCCACACGACCGTCATATTCTTAGGCCGGGTTTCATCCCCGCCTTCGGAAGAAATTGTATGTTTATGATCTTGTAAATAACTCCCAACATTGTAGTGGTCATAAGCATAAACATAATGAGCCGAATATGGAGGTGAACCAAGATGATCGTTCAAACTGTTATAATCTCTTCCGGAATTATGACCTGATACGTCGACTCCGGTACCTGTTTTTCCACCATGACTATGTGATTTAAATTGATCCCCCTCGAAGGCCTCAGATGAGCTATAGCCGCCCCTTAAAAATAATTTTCGACCATTAAGATCGGGCGGATTCTGACCATCAAACGGACTAGCCGGGTCGTTAATAGTAATGCGAGCATCACATTCAACCCAGCCCTCAGGAATTGCCAGCCCTCCGACTTTATTCTTATGCCATGCCAGGATTGTACCAATGGGCGGTTTCTGAGCAATTAACGTATTTACCGCAGTTTCCAGGTTGCTTATGGAATCAGAGGATTTACCGCCCAATTCGTTTATTGTTTCTTCCAGTTCAGTATTAGTAATTTTCAACTGCTTGAGCTGCTCCTCAAAAGCATTCATCTTCGCGTACAAATTGGAAAAACTAAAACCGGAGCCCTGCTCGTCTCCTGCTGAATCATTGTTGGATGTGAGTCCTGCTTCACAGCCGGAAAAAGCCAGGGCCAAAACCATGATTACACCTGCGTAAAATAATTTTTTCATAAAAATACCTCTCTTTTAAAAATATTGCGACACTTTATAATAGCGTCTATGAATACAATACGTTTTTGGAGGCAGCTTTTGACAACTGATTTAAATAAAAAAAACCATACAAATTTGTCCCAAGACTTTTTAAAAAAAATTCTTTACATGATTATTTTTTTTGTGAGTAGCGGTGAAAAAACAGAGTGCTCGAATGGTTATAACACTCTCAAGAAACTCTTTTTCAATAGAGCCTTTTTCGGGGGATCTTACCCGGGGTGGTTTCAGAGACGTTGCAGTGCAACGTCTTTACGCGCCTGTTTCCGAAGATATTGCCCGGGTCAACACCACAGAGGGGGTAAACCCAAATAAACACCTTGTACGGGCACGGCGCGCCGTGCCCGTACAGGTATCGAATACCCTCGCAGGGGCCGCACTCCTTCCCGGAATCTCCATAACCCTGGCCAGAAACCAGCCAGTAAAGGCGTTGCACTGCAACGTCTCTCAGAACCAAACCCTTTCCCGGAGCACCTTCGCAAAACAGACCCCGGTATCGACACAGTTTCTTCCGTATATTTTCCCTGCTTCCCAGGGTCCGCACTCTTAAGAAACTCTTTTTAAAC
>JAAENB010000038.1 GCA_024224995.1 bacterium
AACACCGTCGGAGTTATGTTTAACGAGAAAGACATCTTTACTTCCCCCCAGGTCTCCTCTGGAAGAACCGGTAATATAATTATTGCCCAGACTGTCTATTGACACGCTATAGGCTATTTCATCATTGCTTGTTCCTATTTGTGTAGACCAGACCAGTGTTACATTGGCATCATATTTGAGCAGAACAATATCACTGCCGCCAATAAGACTATTGGCAAGTAATCCGCCTTCGGCATAACCGGTGATATAGACATTGCCCGCGCTGTCCGCGGCAATGCCCCAGCCCTGGTCATCGGAAGTAGTTCCCGCCTGGGTAACCTTATTGCACCCGCCTAATGAATTATACTGAGCCAGAAATATATCATAACCCGTACCACCGGAATATGCAGTATCACTACCGGGAAGAGTACTCGTTGTGCGGCCGGTTACATAAATATTATCGATACAGTCAACCGTCACAGCCAGGCCCTGGTCATTCCCCGCAGCTCCAAGATACTCGCTCCACTCTCTGACTCCTGCCGGGGTAAACTTAACCAGGAATATGTCCCTGCTGCCATTGTTCGCGCTGACGTCAAGATCCAGGCTATCACCCGTACAGCCGGTAACATAAATATTACCCTTACTGTCTGTGGCCACTCCAAAAGCCGTTTCATCGAGAGAAGCGCCAAACTGCCTGGACCACTCTTTTTCACCTGCCGCATTATATTTCACCAGGAAACAATCAAAACTTCCGCCATTCGTGTTTCCATCAAAATCCCCCTCCGTATTGCCGGTAACATAGATATTTCCCGAACTATCAGCAGCGACGGCATATGCCCAGTCCCTTGCTGCGCTTCCCAGCTGTGCTGTCCCCTTCCAGGGTACAGTGGGATTTTGATCTCCCGAATCATCATCAAACCCGGCTCCGCAGCCGGTAAAACCCATAATGGCAATTGCGATAATTACCTTGATTGTAACAATTGTTTTTTGCATAATGTATCCTTTTATTAATTTATTATTTTATTCCGATATAAGGGGGCAAAGCTGGGCGTATAATTATCAATATAATAATTATTCTCACGAACGTCAATCTCGGGACAAAAAAAAGGGTATTCCCCACGGAAATACCCTTTTTTATTAAATTTATGAAATTACGCGGTTTTAAATTATTCCATCCCCGTATTAACCTCATAATAACTGCACCGGCAGGAATAGTCCGGCATGGTCATGCAATATTCGCCACTGGAATCGGTTTCCGAATTCGCGATCTTTCTACCATCATGATAAAATGTTATTACTGCCGTATCTTCATTCTCCGGAGTACAAGCCCGTACACGATAAAAAACAACATCTTCCCAATCATATTCAACTGTTCCCTCATATTCCCAGGGAAGAGACGTAAAAAGTTTTTCATTTACTACGTCAATGCCGGTTTCGCCATATAACTCAACTCTTGCGTTATCGGCGTTGCCGGTAACCGTAACTTTAATTGTTTCCGTTTTTGTTCTGCAGGAAATTGCTAAAATCGCAGCAACAAAGACTAAAATTATTGATAGTTTTTTCACTGTATTACCCTCCAGTAATATTTTATGAATTTTAAAGAAATTTTAAAGGGAACAATTGAAGCCGGGCCTCTTTTCGTCAAGAGTATAATAAAATAAAGTGCGGGCAGGACAGACGGTTTTAATTCACGGGTAAAAAGATTGACAGGGATACAAAACAACGTATACTACTTAACAGGATGTGGATACTTATTAGACATATAAAAAAAAACGTCACCCTGCGCCGTGTATGGATCATCCTGTTTCTCTGCTGCATTATTCCGGCCGCATGCGGCAACAAACCGGAAAAAGTACCTCCTCGCGCGCTCCACGGAATTCTCGATCTGCGCGGCTGGGACTTTGAACAGGATGGGCCTCTCCGGCTCTCGGGAAAATGGGAGTTTTATTGGCAGCGGTTCCTCGCGCCCCACGGCTCATCACCCCTGCCGGAAAAAAGCGAGTATATTCTTGTTCCCGGCATCTGGAACGGCTCCGGCACGGACCTTCCCGGCACGGGATACGCTACCTACCGGCTAACCATTCACCTCAGGGATTACGCCATCCCCCTTGCGTTCAAGTTTTTAAGGATCTATACGGCCGGAACGCTCTACGTCAACGGAAAAAAAATTACCGCCATCGGCACTGTGGGGAAAAACCCGCAAGAAGCCCGTCCGCAGTATCGTCCCCATGTGATACCATATACCCCGCAGGAAAAGACCCTGGAGGTACTTATCCATGTATCAAACTTTCATCACCGGAAAGGGGGCATACGGGATTTCATCTACCTGGGAACGGCAGCACAGATTACTACCATCAGGGAACGCAATCTCGGCATTGATATTTTCCTCTTCGGCAGTATCATAATTTTCGGGTTCTACCACCTGCTGCTCCTGCTGCTTCTGCCGAAAAAACGGACCATTCTCTTTTTTGGCCTAACCTGTGTTATCTTTGCCCTCTTCTCTCTCACCAGGGGTGAAATATACATCAACACGCTCATTGGTCCGGACTGGCAAGCCATGATGCAGCTGAAGTACTGTTCCACATACCTGGCTCTCACCTTTTTCTCCATGTTTGTTCATTCTCTTTTTCCCGAAGAATACTCACGGCTCTTTCTGAGATTTATACAGACCGCGTGCCTTTCCCTTACCGCCATTACTCTTGCCACCAGTGTCAAATTGTATTCGCACCTGCTGCCGGTATTCGAAGGAATAGGGGTCATGAGCTTTATTTACATACTCTTTGTTTGCGGATGGGCGCTCTACAGAAAACGTGAGGGAGCATCTATCATGCTGAGCGGTTTCATCATTATGTTCCTCGTTTTAATAAACGACATACTATACGACAACCAGGTCATTCAGACCGGCTTCCTTACCCCGTTCGGAGTTATCAGCATTACGCTTTTTCAGGCCATTCTTCTCTCATCAAGCCTCAAACGAGCCTTTATTACGCGCAATGAACTCATTGCCCTGGAAAAGGAAATGGATTTCGCGGAGATGGTACAGAAACGGATATTAACCCCTTCAAAGCACAACTATGAACATGGGGGCCTTGAGATTGCTATTCGGTATATGCCCATGAATAAAAAAGTCGGGGGTGACTATTACAATATCAGCTCTCTCCCGGGCGGCAGGGTTTCTATTATGATTGCCGATGCCTTTGGACACGGGATGCAGGCTGCCCTGTCGACCATGCAGATTGATGTGCTGAACCGGCAGATCCTTTTCCAGCCCGATCCGGCCGAACGGCTCAAAAGTGTCAACTCCCTGTTTGTTAAGGATATCGACAGCCGCAACTTATTCACGGCCTTTTACCTGGACATCAACGAAGGTGAAATAACTTTTGCCTCTGCGGGCCACCCCGCCCAGTATCTTCTGAAAGAAAAAACCGGTGAGCTGCTCCCTCTTCAGAGCAAGGGCCGTATAATGGGTTTTTCGGAAGAATCTCAGTTCCGGTCGAAACGCATGACTGTTGAAACGGGTGACCGCGTCTTCCTTTTCACGGACGGCATCTTCGAAGAATTTAATAACAACAAGGAAGAGTTCGGAGAAGAACGCCTGCGGCAATTATTGCGGGATGAGTCATTCCGGAACGGGGAGCGTTCCATGGAGGATATAGTTAGCGCGATTATTCAGCACGTCGAGAAGTTCCTCAACGGCGCCGGCTTTACCGATGATATTACCCTGGTGGGGATCCGGCTGCCCTGATACGGAAATACAGGCCTCCTTCTTTTTCTTGACAATACACTTTTATGCAGTATGATTACTGATAAGAATAATATGTTTCTTATATTTATATAATGTGGGTCTATACAATGAAAGATGACATAAAAACAAAACACTCTCCTATCGCAGTAATCGGTCTTGGATGCCGTTATCCCGGATCAAGAAATCCAACGGAATTATGGGAAAATATTTTAACAACACGGCAGCAATTTCGAGAAATGCCCAATTGCCGCTTACCGCTTTCCGAGTATTACAATCCCGATCTTAATTTTCCGGATACGACATATGGAAAACGGGCCGCCCTGATCGATGGGTATAGCTTTGATTGGGGAAAAAAAAGAATTCCCCGGTTAACCTATGAGAGCACGGATATTGCGCATTGGCTGGCCCTGGATGTGGCGGAATATGCCATACATGACGCGGGATATGATCGCGAAACCATTCCCAAAAAAAACACCGGTGTTATTGTTGGGAATACTCTAACGGGAGAATTTACCCGTTCTCAAGGAATGCGCTTACGATGGCCTTTTGTACGAAAAGTATTCAGGTCTGTTGCCAGGGAAAAAGGATTGAGCGAGAAGAATATAAAAGAATTTGAACATGACTTTGAAGAGTCATATAAATCGGTATTTACTCCCATTACGGAAGATTTTTTAGCGGGAGGACTTTCGAATACAATCGCCGGCAGGGTATGTAACTTTTTCGATTTAAGCGGAGGCGGGTACACGGTAGATGGAGCATGTTCTTCGTCTCTCATCGCGGTTATTACAGCAGCCAGGGCTCTTGCGGAGAATGAAATGGATATTGCCCTGGCAGGAGGCGTTGATATCAGCCTGGATACCTTTGAACTGATTGGTTTTGCTAAAACAAAAGCCCTCACTACGGGAAATATGACGGTTTATGATAAAAAAGGGAGCGGCTTTATCCCGGGAGAGGGGTGTGCTTTTATTGTTTTAAAACGGCTGGAAGACGCGATAAGCAGCAATGATAAAATTTATGCCGTGATTAATGGCTGGGGAATATCATCTGACGGAAAAGGAGGGATCACCGCGCCCACAGCAAAAGGTCAGAGTCTCGCCTTGAAAAGAGCGTATACCAGGGCCGGTTATCACCCTTCAACTCTTCATTTCATTGAAGGACACGGCACCGGCACCAGGGTTGGAGATGCGGTTGAACTCTCCGGGGTTGCTATGACATTGCAGGAACAAGGAGATCCGGGTAAGCGTTTCTGTGGAATGACTTCTTTAAAATCGATTCTCGGACATACAAAAGCCGCAGCAGGAATCGGAGCTTTTGTAAAAGCAGTTATGGCAGTAAACCGAAGAATTATACCACCCACAGCAGGCTGCGAAGATCCTCACCAGTTTTTTTATGAAGAAGGAAAATCTCTCTACCCCGTGATGCAGGGAGAGATGCTGAATCCGGGCCAGGAGATGCGAGCCGGAGTTTCGGCCATGGGATTTGGCGGAATAAACAGCCATGTGACGCTTAGTTCGGGAAAAACTCCATACGATCATCTCTGTCCTGATATAGGAGAACGCGCTCTCCTGGTTTCCAGGCAAAAAACAGAAATTTACGTGTTAAGTTCCGATTCATTCGATCAACTCATTGAAGAGGCTGGAAATCTTACGGAGATGATTAAAGGAATAAGCATATCGGAGCTTACGGACCTGGCCGTGGAACTGTGGAAAAACGCCGACAATGATAAAAAACTTTTCAGAGCCGGAATTATTGCTTCAAGCCTGAAAGATCTGGAGAAAGACCTTGAACTCCTTGAGGATATGATCTCTTCGAATCCTCCTTCAAAAGGGCAATACATAAAGAATAGAGAAAATACAATCTGGATTGGGAACCAGGTTAAAAACGCGAAAGTTGGATTTTTGTTTCCCGGACAGGGATCTCAAAAATTGAATATGACACGATGTCTTATAGAACGTTTTCACTGGGCTCAGAGTATCGCGGAAAAAGTCTCTCTTGCGTTTGAAAAAAACGGCATTGAAAATCTTCTGGAAAAAATATACAGGCCTGTTGATAAATTAATTGACAAACAAACAACCGATACATGGTTTAAAGAATTATCCACGGTTGATACAGCTCAAGCCTCTGTTTTACTCTCATCACTTATCTGGTTTGAGTATTTAAAAAGGCTTAAAATAAAACCGTCTGCCGTTGGGGGGCATAGCCAGGGAGAACTTATGGCCTTTTATTCGGCAGGCGCTTTTACCAGGGAAGAGTTAATTGATTTCTCGGCCATACGCGGAAAATCAATGGCTTCAGTTAGCGTTCACGGCAGCATGGTCAGTTTAAAATGCTCATTGCAGGCGGTTGAAGAACTTCTCCAGGATATAAAAAGTTACGCAACAATTGCAAATATTAATAAACCGGACCAGGTAATTGTATCGGGAACGATTGAAGGGGTAAACGAGGTAATAGAATCAGCAAAGAAAAAACAGATCACCACGTTCCTTCTCCCTGTTTCAGGAGCCTTCCATTCAAAATTAATGGAAGAGGTATCCGGCATAATATTAGAAAAAGCCACTATCCCTAAAACACTAAAAAAATTAAAATATCCTCTTTTTTCTTCAATGACAGGCAATACGATTGACGAAGGAACAGATCTTCATCGTCATTTTGCGGATCAGGTAGCATCCAGGGTAGAGTTTGTCTCTATGGCAAATTCCATGCTGCAAGAATGCGATATCCTGCTGGAGGTAGGTATTGGCGAGGTTTTATCCCACCTTACGTCTTCTTTTTTGCCGGGAAAACCATGTTTCCCGGTGGAGAATACAGTTAATAATGACGGGGCTTTTAACCGGGTACTCGCAGTACTCTTTGTTAACGGGATCTCTTTTAACTGGCAAGAAATATATAAGAACCGTCTTGTAAGACCCTTCAGTCCGGCATCGGAAAAAGAATTCATCACGAATCCTGTTGAACGGCCTCTTTTCGTAAAAAAAGGCGCCGCAATTTTTTCTCAGGGGAATAATGATCTTGTTGATGATGTTGCCTCCTCATTAGATTTACCGGGTAACGCATTGTCTGAATATCTTTCCAGGCGCAGAGGCTTTATATCCAGAGTTATGTCGGATATTATTAAAGCGGATATGGATACGGTCTCCGGCGATTATGAAATAGAAGACAGAGATATAGTAATCTCTAACCATGAAAAACAACATGAGAACGAGAATAGTATTGAAGCGATACTACAGGAATTAGCAGCCGGTCTCACTGGTTTTGAAAAAGAAAATTTAACAAGCGATCTTCGTCTCCTGGATGACTTAAACCTTGATTCGATCAAAGCGGGAGAATTGGTTGCGCAGACGGCAAAAGCGCTGAATATATCTGAAGAGATAGACATGGCCAGGTTTTCCAATTCATCATTCAGGGAAATCGCGAAAGCATTTCAAGAATACGCGGGGGCGGCACCAAAAGATCCCGGCAATATTAAAGAGGTACTTTTTGATATTGTCAGCAGGTTAACGGGTTTTGAAAAAGAAAATTTAACAAGTGATCTGCGTCTCCTGGATGACTTAAACCTTGATTCGATCAAAGCGGGAGAATTGGTTGCGCAGTCGGCAAAAGCGCTGAATATACCTGAAGAGATAGACATGGCCAGGTTTTCCAATTCATCGCTCAGGGAAATCGCGAAAGCATTTCAAGAATACGCGGGGCCGGGTCCAAAAGTTTCCGGCAATATAAATGAGCTGCTCTTTGATACGGTGACCAGGCTCACCGGTTTTGATAAAGAAAATTTAACAAGCGATCTTCGCCTTCTGGATGATTTAAACCTTGATTCGATTAAAACCGGAGAGCTCATAAACGGTCTGGCAAAAACGCTGAATATTAATAAAGAAATAGATACTTCACAATTTGTAAATTCGAGTTTACATGAAATTATGAAAATTTTGGAGAGTTATACCAATGGAAAAAATATAAAAGCTCCCTCCTCTGCAATAAAAATTGACGCAAAAAGCGGTGAATCCTGGGTTCGAAATTTCGTAATGAAATACATTGAAAAAAATAGAACGTCTTTCGAAAATAAGGATGATAGTGCGGCATGGAGTGAAGAAAAAGTTGTAATTGTTTCCGAAAAAGAATCGGGAAGTCTGAACAAGGGATTCAGCCGGTATGGAGCGGCAGTAGAATTTGCTCTTTTTAACGCCTTAGATCCTGAAAATATACATTCGAAGAATTATTCGGAAAAACATATTGTCGCAATAGTACCCGAATTTTTAAATCACGGTTCACCGTGGGAGGCGGCGTTAAAGGATCATATTCATATTCTGTATAAGCTGGTACGGTTTGTGAAGAGCGGTATAAAATCTCTTACCGTTGTCCAATTAAATAACAGGCTGCCGGAAGAGGAAAACGCTGCCCATGGAACAGGAACCGCAAGCGTTTCTTCATTCGCGGCCAGCCTCCATCATGAAAATCCGGGCTTAAAAATACGAATTATAAATTTTTCTCCGATGTTACGGAATACCATACTGGCCGAAGCGGTGATTAATGAATTAACCCTTCTCGATACTTTTGTATCTGTCGCTTATAATAAAGATAGTAAAAGATATACCAGTGTTCCTATTCTACAGGGACAGACTGGTTACAAAAAACGCCAAAAATCATTTGACCCCGGTGACCTGCTGCTGGTTACCGGCGGCGCGAAAGGGATAACTGCGGAATGTGCCCTGGCTCTTGCGAAAAAAACAGGTGTCGCAATGGCGCTTCTTGGCAGTTCTCCGCACCCGGGCGATGCTGATCCGGAAGAAAATGAAATAGCTGCCACATTAAAACGGTTCCATTCCAATAGCCTGGAATGCCGGTATTACCAATGTAATATAACGGATCCGGAAATGTTAGAAGAAGTAAGCGCCACGATACGGAAAGAAATGGGAATAGTATCGGGGATTATACATGGAGCAGGGATAAACAAACCACGCCTGGCAGGCCAGGCCTCTCTTGAAGATGCGCTGCAGGAGGTTTCCCCCAAACTGCAAGGAGCATTGAACCTGTGCAAAATCTATTCACGCAGTGATTTAAAATTATTCGCGGCATTCTCTTCGATTATTGGGGTTACCGGCATGCCCGGAAACGCGTGGTACGCTTTTTCAAATGAAGCGCTTAATACTGTTTTAAAAGAATTTAAAGATAAAAACGCTGGCACCGATATCATTGCCCTGGCCTACGCGGTCTGGGGTGAAGTTGGAATGGGCCATAAGATGGGCAGTACCCATAGTCTCGCGAGGATGGGAATTGGATCAATTCCAACGGAAGAAGGGGTTAACCGGTTTCTTCGTTTAATAGAAAATGATCCCGGGGCTCATGAGGTTATTGTTACCGCCCGGTTGGGAGGATTAGACACATGGCAGCCCGTGCTTCCGGCTAAGCCGAAAGCATCCAGGTTTCTTGAAAAAATTGTATATTTTGAGCCCGGGGTAGAAGTAATAGCGCGAGCGGTGTTAAACCCGGAATATGATCTTTATTTGAATGATCATAATTTTAATGGTTCACTTCTTTTGCCCACGGTGTTGGGGCTTGAAGCAATGGCTCAGGCTGTTGCCTATGTTTCCGGGAGAAAAGGATTTAACGCCCTTCAATTGGAGGATGTTAGTTTGGAACGTCCTATTGTTGTTAGCCCTGACAACGGTATCGAGATTCAGATTAAAGCGGTGTTCATTGAACCGGAAAAAAAAGACGGGGAAATCCGGGTTAAGGCGGGAATAGCCACTGAATTATCAAATTTTAATACCGATCATTTCTCAGCAGTTTTTGTTCTTGATGAAGAGGAAAATAATCCCGGTGTTGATATTTCCTTACCCGAACCGCTTGAGATCATGCCTGTTGTTGACCTGTATGGATGGCTGCTTTTCCAGGGGCCCCTGTTCCGGAGAATCAAATCAATTTATAAAATGACCGATACCGAAGCTCTATTTTCCTCAATTCGAAAAGCGGGATTTGACGCGGGTAATGGTTGTTTTCGAGGCGAAGAAGAGACCGATTTTATTTTAGGCGATCCTTTTTTCAGGGACACTCTTCTGCAATCGATACAGTTGTCGGTAACCGGGGATGTCCCTCTTCCCGTAACAATTGATAGCATGTATATCTATGACCTGGATAAAAATATTAGTGGTGAACTGATAATTAAAAGCAAGGTCTTAAGTAAAGCCGGTGATGATATTAATAGTGAGGTCGTGGTTGTTACAAAAGATAATCATGTAATAGAAAGACTGAGCGGGTACGGATTAAAGATCCTTGAGGCCAGGAAAGAAAAATTTTCACCTGCTGATATTGCGAACATGCCCGGGTTATATAAGAATATATTGCAGGAGGAGCTTAAAAATTATCAAAAAATAATTGGAGAAACCTTTTCTTATGTATCAATATATCGATATCCCAATTTAATTCAATTACCCAGAGATGAGAGACACGGAATAGAAAAAACAATTTTCAAAGATACGTTAAAAAAAGTGCTGCGAGAAAATTCCCGGGATACAACAGCGAGAGAAGTTACGCTGGACTGGGAAGACTCGGGAAAACCGGTTATTAATGGGATAGCGAGTGAGGATATTTTTGTCTCGTTATCACATGATGACGTTTTTTTCTTAACTGTTGTTGGTATGGGGGCCCAGGGATGCGATATTGAACCGATAGAAAAAAGAAGCCATTCCGATTGGAAAAACCTGCTCGGCTCCGGCAAGAGTATGGAACTGGATAAATTATTACAGGAGGGAGAGGATTTAGATACGGCTGGAACCTGTATCTGGTCTGCTGTTGAGGCCCTGGTAAAGGCATCAGGTAAAACAGGGATTACTATTTCCTATGTTGATCGTGTAAAAAACGGGTATCGTTTTTCTTCTGTGATTGATGAAAAAAAATATACGGTTTTAGCGCTGCCCATAGACCTGCTGCAGCCCTTAAAACGAATAATTGCTTTTATTCCCCATAGCATGGATGTTGATACAATTAAGGAAGAAGATACTTCTAAAGAAAAACCGGTCCCTGTTAAGGCTTTTTCAGATGATCTTATACCCAAAGATAATGATGCTTTTACTTATGACGGATATGATGAAAAAGGGCGGAAATTTTATCTTCACCGGTTTCGGCTTTCGTTTAGTGACTCAAGCAGTTTTAGACGCAAGTTACCGTTTTCTCTATATGCTTTTCTAATGGGAAAATTACGAGAAATGCCCATTAAGACCGTAAAGGACAAATTTGTGCAGGATATGGCATCGGGTCAATGGGGTATTGTTACGAATAATTCAATAGTTAAAATTTCCGGAGAGGCAACGTCTTTTGATCTTATTGAAGGACGAGTGTATACTCCCAGGATGTGGGGGGAGCATGATACATCAGTAGATATGATCTATGATTTTTTTAAGATCAGCCCTGATGGTTCAAAAGAGAGAATAGCGTATGCCGATATGGGTACAACCTGGGTTAAAGTTCTTAGCCACGGCACGGTCGCGAAAAGACCTCTTCCTCCATACCTGCACAACTTAATGAAGTCATTAATCACTAAATATAGCGAGCCCGATCCGGAGATACCATCTCAAATTACCGGCTTACACTTGCATAATATTATTTTCAACGAAAAAGCAGGACCAAAGATTGAACCGATCTTAGTGGAACAGGATATTAAAACATCATATGAGGATTCAAATGTCGTTGGAAATGTTTACTATGCCAATTATTACGCCTGGCAAGGACGCGTATTCGATCTATTTTTATTTACGAAGCTTCCCGATTATTTTAGTGACACGACAAAACCACGATACGACCTGTTTTGCATTTCCACGAAAGTAGATCATTTAAGAGAAGCAATGCCGTTCGATACGGTTAAGACAACAATGGCATTAAAAGGGCTTTATGAAAATGGCGTTAAATTCTATTTCGAATATTTTCGCGTTGAACCGGATGGGACAAAAACCAAACTGGCTATAGGAGAACAGGAATCGGTATGGATTAAAATAAATTATGACCCCTATACCATAACTCCTGAAAATTTCCCTCCCGGTGTGTTGGAATTTTTCAAGAGTCAATTATGAGGATATATGAAAAAATTACCTTTTAAAAAAATCGATGCCTTTACCACTGGAGTCTCCCCGGGCAACCCGGCCGGGTATATCTCACTGAACAGCCGGGACGAACTGACGGACGCGGAAATGCTGCAAATTGCCCGGGAGTTAAAAAATTTCGTCAACGAGGTTGGTTTCGCCTGTGTCCTGCCCAACAACAGTATCGCGCTTAAATATTATTCCGCGGAAAGAGAAGTTGAATTTTGCGGGCATGCCACTATCGCCATTATGTATGATATACTTAAAAATGACGCCAATTTACGGGAACAAAAACAGCTTACTCTGTATACCAACAAAGAAAAGCTGGCCGCGCTTAATACCATAAAAGATGAAGATGCTGTTTTTATTTACTCCCCTGCTCCGGAATTTAAAAACCACTCCATTGAAACCGGCGAACTCCTGCGGGCCCTGGCTATGGATACTTCCCATCTCAATACGAGCCTGCCCGTTTCAGTGGTAAACGCCGGGCTCCATACCCTGCTGGTGCCTGTCAATTCTCTGGAACAGATCCTTTCTATTGCTCCGGATATCGACAAATTAAAAGAATTCTGCGTAAATAATACTATTGATATAATCGAAGTTTTTACGGACGATGTTTTCAACTCCGGGAATAACTACCGGACCCGTGTATTCGCGCCCCGGTTCGGCTACCTGGAAGATCCCGCTACGGGTTCCGGCAACTCGGCCCTGGGCTATTATTTACGAAAAAACGCTGCCTGGAAAACAGACGCCCTTTCTATTGAACAAAGCAGTCTTAAAGAGAATTATAATCTTGTTAAACTAAAAGTATCTTACAAGGACGATTCCGGGGAAAGAATACTCTTTGGCGGACCGGCTGTTGTGCGAATAGAAGGCAGTTATTTTTTATATTAATATATTGATGATATACCCAATAAAGAAAACCCTTCTCCTGTTTGCCGGGATTCTCCTGCTCTTCTCTCTTTCATGCACAGGAGAACCCCGGAGGATAAATCCTCCTGCTGCCAGGGGCGGCATTCTCGATCTGCGCGGCTGGGATCCGGCTGAGGATGGCCCGGTGGAGCTTTCCGGGGAATGGGAGTTTTATTGGAAACAACTGCTGCCCTCTGTGGAACCGGTATCAAACGGATATATCCGGCTTCCGGGCGATTGGAACGGTTTTATGGTAAACAACCGCGCGCTTCCGGGCGACGGGTATGCCACCTATCGACTAACGGTCCTCCTGGGGAAGCCGCACAGTTCCCTGGCTTTTAAATTTTCCTTTTTTGACACGGCCTTTTCTATCTACGTAAACGGAAAAAAAATCAGCTCCGCCGGAGTTGTGGGCACCAATAAAAAAACATCCGTTCCCGGCTACCGCCCCCATGTTGCCGATTTCCCCCCCGGGGCGGATACCCTGGAAATCCTGCTCCACGTCTCTAACTTTCACAATAGCAGCGGCGGTTCTCCAAAAACAATACTCCTGGGCAGTGAGCGGGATATTCGGGAGACCAGGGAAAGACTACTGGCCCTTGAGCTGTTTTTGTTCGGAAGTATTCTCATCATGAGTCTCTATCACCTGGGCCTTTTCCTGCTGAGAAGAAAAGACCGCTCTTCACTGTATTTTAGTATCTTCTGTTTTTTAATTGCCTTTCGTATTCCCATCGTTGGTGAAAAATATTTTGTTCATTTATTTCCTGCCGCTGATTGGATAATAACTCATAAATTTGAATTCCTGTCTATTTATTGCTCCCTCCCCGCGTTTGTTCTATTTATTCGCTCTCTCTTCCCGGAGGAATTCAATAAAAAAATTGTTACTACCACACTTGCAGTGGGAGGCATACTCACGGTAATAATTATAGTTACTTCGCCTGAATTCTATACCCACACTACTCTTGGCTACCAGGGGTTTTCTATCGTTATTTGTCTTTATATTATTGTTGTTCTTATTCGTGCTCTTAGAAAAAAACGGGAAGGCGCGGGCGCGTTTTTTATAGGGTATATTTTCCTTTTTTCAATGATCCTTCACGACTTTCTCTACATCAACCATATTATACACACCGGAGACCTGTTTCCCATTGGCATGTTCATTTTTATTTTTTCCCAGGCATACCTGCTTTCCGTTCGGTTCTCGAAATCCTTTCACGCGGTGAATACCCTGTCGGGACAATTACAGGAGAAATCCCTTGATCTGGAAGAAAAAAATATCCGGCTCATGGAAATAGATAAATTAAAAGACGAGTTTCTTTCCAATACCTCTCATGAGCTCCGCACTCCCCTGAACGGGATCATCGGTATTACCGAATCGATCCTTAAAGGCGCTGCCGGGCCCCTTTCCGGAAAACTCTCGCATAACCTGTCAATAATAACGGCAAGCGGTAGACGCCTTGCCGGGCTGGTCAATGATATTCTCGATTTTACAAAACTGAAAAACCGGGACATTACTCTGCAATTATCGCCTGTCGATATTCGTTCCGTCACGGCAATCGTTCTGGAACATACGGGGATTCTCGCGGTCACGAAAAGCCTGGAGCTTATCAATAATGTTCCCGCTGCCACCCCGCTGGTGTATGCCGATGAGAACCGGGTTCAACAGGTGCTTTTTAACCTGCTTGGAAATGCCATTAAATTTTCCGAATCGGGCCGCATAACAGTTACTGCTGTTCCACCGATGGCGGAAGAAGGGAGCTCACTCGTTGAAATATTCGTTTCCGACACCGGGATTGGGATCCCGGCCAATAAACTGGATACCATCTTTGAATCATTTGAACAGGCCGACGGCGGGATTGCCCGCACGTACGGCGGTACCGGGATTGGCCTGGCTATTGTTAAACAGCTTGTTGAGCTCCACGGCGGTTCCATCCAGGTCTCCTCAGAAACCGGCAAAGGATCTTCCTTTTCCTTCACGCTCCCGGTGTACAGCAGCCAGGCTCCGGGTGAACTGCTATCGCACTTACGTTCCCCAAACGATCCCGTGAGCAAACCGCTGCAGCCGGAGAACCGGGACTCCGGAAAAATTCCCCTGTCCTATACACACGATGTTCCAGCGGAGAATAGAGCGAAGATTCTCATTGTCGACGACGACCCTGTTAATCTCCAGGTTGTGGAAAATTTTCTTGCGGGGGAAGCATACTCTCTCTTTCGGGCTCATAACGGTATTACCGCCCTGAAAATTATTAAACAGGAGCAGGCACAGAGCAATCACTTTGATTGTATTTTGCTCGATATTATGATGCCCGGAATGTCCGGTTACCAGCTGTGCCGTATAATCCGTGAAGAGTATTCCCTGTATTCACTGCCCGTAATGCTTCTTACTGCCAGGAGTTTGCCGGCGGACATGGTTACGGGCTTTGAAGCCGGGGCCAATGACTTTCTCACCAAACCGATCAACCGGGAAGAACTTCTTTCCAGGATTAAAACCCTGGTTACCCTTAAAAAGACTGTTGCGGAACACAAAGAGGCCAAATACAAATTGCTGCAAGACCGGATGAGCCCGCATTTTCTTTTTAACGCCTTAAACACAATTCAGGCACTCATGTATGAAGATATCCCCCTGGCCGATGATGCCATTGTCAAGCTTGCCGGGAATTACCGCTTTTTAATGGACCAGGCGCTGCATCCGCTTATTCCCTTTACTGATGAATGGTTCTTTACCCGCAATTACCTCGACCTGGAAAAGATCCAGTTCCACGATACCCTTTCCGTGAATATGAACAAAGAGGGAAGTTTTACCGGCATTCTCATTCCTCCGCTCATTATTCAACCTCTTGTTGAAAACGCGCTCAAGCACGGTCTCCGGGATATAACAGGCCCTGCTGAGCTTTCCGTCTCCGCAGTAAACAACAATGCTGCAATTACCATTGAAGTTATTGACAACGGTGCCGGTCTTAACTCTGATGATATTTATTCCCGTTCCCTGGGTAATATTTTACAGCGGCTTAAGCATTATTTTGAAAATGTTACTCTCCGCGCAGAGAACAGGGAACATACCAATGGAGTCCGGGTTGTTGTTTCGTTTAATATGAAAAAAACAATTAAGGAAAAAACAGGTGGAAGTAAATAAAAAATACAAGATCTTTATTGCAGAAGATATGGCTCCGGCACGGAAACGGGTCCGGAAACTGGCCGCAGCCCGGTTGGAACTGGAACCGGCTGATGCGGCGAAAAACGGCGAAGAAGCAATGCGGATGCTTTTGTCGAAAAACTACGACCTGCTGCTGCTCGATATCCAGCTGCCGGTTATTTCCGGGATCGAGATCGTTGAAAGACTTGAACAGGTTCCGTATGTTATCTTTATTACCGCGTACGACCGGTACGCGGTAAAAGCCTTTGAGCTGGGCGCCATTGATTACCTGTTAAAACCCTTCTCTGTTGAGCGGTTTAACCAGGCTATTGACCGGTTTCTTGACACTAAAACGACCAGCCGCAACCCTCAGCTGCCGCTGCACAATCATTCTCTCACTTTCAAAGAAAAAAGAATACAGTTTGTGCTCCCCTTTACGGATATTATCTATATCTCTTCCAGCGGAAAAAAAAATATTATCCACACGGAAAAAAAAGACTTCCAAACATCAGGGATGATCAAACATATTGAAGTCAAACTCCCCCCTGGTATATTTGTACGCGTTCACAAGCAGTTTATCGTCAATATTCATTTTGTCGTTAGCATCAAACATGATGTTGGCGGGCAATATATCGCGATCATTAAAGACAGCGACGAAAGCGTTGTGCCGGTGGGCAGAACCTTCCTTGACAGGCTCAAAGAAAAACTGGTTTAAAAGTTCACCCCTCATGCACCCTGGCAAGCCCGCCGGTAGAAGTCTCCCGGTAGGAGCTTTTTAAATCATGGCCCGTTTCCAGCATGGTCTTTATCACTTCGTCAAAGGTTATCCGGTGATGCCCGTCCGAGAGCAGCGCGTATGCCGCGCAGTTTAGAGCCCGTACTGCTGCCATTGCGTTCCGTTCTATACAGGGAATCTGCACCAGCCCGGCTACGGGATCGCAGGTGAGCCCCAGGTGGTGTTCCATACCCATTTCCGCAGCGTATTCCACCTGGCGCGGAGTTCCGCCCAACAGCTGGGCTGCTGCTCCCGCTGCCATCGCGCAGGCCGTGCCAATCTCTCCCTGGCAGCCCACATCGGCCCCGGATACGGAGCCGTTTGTTTTCACGAGATTGCCAATGAGCCCGGCTGTTGCAAGGGCCCGGATTATTTTTTTCCCGGATATGGTATTGGTTTTTTTTAGGTGATATACTACCGAGGGGATCACGCCCGCGGCTCCGCAGGTGGGCGCGGCCGCGACCGTTCCGCCCGAAGCGTTTTCTTCGGCTACTGCCAGGGCGTAGGAAAAGACCAGGTTGGTATATTTTATAAACCCGGCCCGGTTTTTCGATTTGGCGTAAAACGATGAGGCTTTCCTGGGCAGGCCCAGCTCTCCGGGCAGTACGCCTTCGTTATCGAGCCCGCGCTTTATGGAAGCCCGCATTACTTTCCACACCTCCTTAAGGGTGTTCTCCAGGGGTGCCCCTTCCGTGTCAAATACATACTCCCAGAAGGTTTTGCCTGTTTCGTCAAGATGTGCGAGTATCTCCGTCATGGTGCCCAGGGGGTACACGACTGCGTCTCCGCTCTCATCCCCTATGGGTATTATAATTCCCTTTTCATTGGTTATGGTTCCGCCCCCGGTGCTGAATGCGGTCCATTCGCTTACGGTATTCCCGGACCTGTCAAAGGCTTCAAATTTCATCGCGTTGGGGTGCTGCGGCAAGACCTCTTCGGGCTTCCATATAAATTCGGTTGGTACGGGAGCAAAGACGCTCTGTATGGTCTGGTCTGTGAGGTGGCCTTTGCCCGTGGCTGCCAGGCTGCCGTAGAGGCTTACCCTGTAGCAGGCTGCCGCTGGTGTTCGTTTTTTAAAATCATACGCTGCCCGTTTTGGACCCATTGTGTGGCTGCTGGATGGCCCGGCGCCAATGCGGAAGACTTCTTTTATCGATTGCATGTTTTGTACCCTGTATATTAATATACTAAAATTTGGATAGGATGTCCAGTCCCGTGGGTATAATTTCCTTTTAAGAAACTTAATTTTGCTTGTGCGCGGGCCTGGAAGTAGTATGGGCTCTTTGGATTGCTGCGGAACTCGCTTTGCTCAAACAGTCCTCACAACCCAAAGAGCCCATACTACTTCCAGGCCAGATGCAGCTCGCAATACTATTTAGTTTCTGACGTATTTTTTCCCTGTTCGACAGGGTCAGTTGCTCTTAAGAAAGTTCAAGGTTCGAGGTTTTTTATCCGAGGGTTAATTACCCGGAGCCTGCACAGAAACAGACCCCGGTATCACCACAGTTTCTTTCGTATATTTTTCCCTGCATGTTTTTGTAAAAAAAACATGAAAATATAGCAAAAGCAAAAAAAAATTCAAAAAATTCAAAAAAAACCCAAAAAAAGCTCATTTTTTGGGTTTTATCCGCAGATTTCTCTTTTTTTGAGAAGACTTGAGACGATTTTATAGTATATTTATAAAAAGAAATACCGACTGGACGGTTTTCGGGATGATTTAGAGCTGCTTATAAAGTGTGGAAATCTTGCAGGTTTCCACACCCCCACTTTGTGAGTGGATATAAATATAATTTAAAATTTTTTTAATCACTAAGGAGGTCAAGTCTTATGAAAAAATTACTTATTTCTACTATTATGGTACTGGCAGGAATCACCTTTCTTGCTTCCATGGCAGCGGCAGATACTTATTATCTGCACCTCGCGGGAAATTGTTCCAGCAACTGGGGAGATACCCTTGGCAGCTGGTCCAACAGTACTTCTATTAACTGCCAGGTTAATATGAATAACAGTATTTCCCAGGCTTCGGGAGAGCTGGAAGATTACCTGGATCAGTATTGTACCGGTGATGACTGGTGTTATATTATGAATTACAGCGCCGGTGACGCGGTGCTTGGTTACACCCTTGCGAATGCGGCTGTTCAATATAATATTGTTTATGCTGCAACTGCTGCCGGAGCAGGCGGGGGAAGCGATATTGCTTTTTCAAATACCATGGCATCCTATTTTACCTGTGACCTGGCTGCCGATCTCGATCCCACAACAGTAAGGAACATGTATAATCATAACGATACAAATAGCGCCACGATTTACCGTATCGGCGGATACGACGGCTGGTGGTATACCTCCTGGCTCCTCCCCGGTGAAGACGACGGCATTATTGCCTATCACTCTGCCGGAGCAAGTACCGGTACGGGAAGTTATAACAACCTCTGCGGATTTTCCCGCTGGACGAATCACCAGATAGCTTATACCTGCGGCGGTTATAATCTCGATCATTATGAAATAAAGACTAAATTTGTAGATCTCCTGGGTGGATACTAGGGGGAAGGTAATCGGTCGCCTCGCAGGCCTCGCAGGGCGGGGTGACCGGTAATCGGTTATTTTGGTTTTGGAGTAATAAACATGAATGTATTAAACAGCAATAATAAAAAAATTATGATTTTTTCGGCAGTGGGGGTTCTTGTTCTCTCTGTTCTGCTTGCCTGGCTGCTGCCGGGCGCGAATAATAATACCGATGGTTCCTGTAGTGAATGTGAGAAGAGTAAAACCGAGCAAGCAGTGGCCGTTGCAGCTTATACGGAAATGGAAGTAGAGCGGGAGTCTGTTCTTCCGGCAAATAAGATACTTGAGGATTATAAAAAAAGTTCAATATATCCTCCCAATTCCCGTCCCCTCACACCGGACCGGCTGGACCTGCTTAACCCGGATCACCGGTATGAAGTTCCTGTTTTTATTAACCGTGAGGACGGAACCGCCTATCTTTTTACCGCGGATAAACACCGGGTATTCGGCAATGAATCAATTACCTTTTCCTTAACCGCAGCCCGGGCTCTTTCTCCCGAAAAGCTGGATGACAATGGAAAGCTTCCTGTATCAATTATTTCCGCTTCTCTTTTAAAAGGGAGCAGTCCCCGGAAAGCCGAAAAGGTTTCCGCTCTTACTTTTGTAAACACAAATGATGACCTTGTATATACCTGTACAATTACCCCGGCGCAAAGCCCGGTAAACGAGTATCATGGCAGGCTGCTTGTATCAATCGAATTTGAATCGGCAAATGAAACCATGAAAAGCACTGTCGCTTTTGAATATTCCCCGGAAAGCTCTATCCCCGCTCTCTTTACCGGGAAATTTTCCGAATCAATTAAAGACGGCTCCCTGTATATATACGCGGAAATTGAGGTGAAACGCGAAGGTTTTTATATTTTCGACGCCAATCTTTATGACGCGGGTTCCGAGCCCGCAGCGTCTACCCGGCACAAACAAAAACTGCCCAGGGGAAAAACCACTATTCCGCTTCATTTCTTTGGCAAAGTCCTCATCGACAAAGAAGCTGCGGCTCCATTTAGCGTAAAAAATCTTCGCGGCTACCTGGTGCAAAGAGGAGAAACCCCGGGCAGGGCAGTAATCCCTCCCTGTACAAAAGAATATAAAACCGCCAATTATTCATTGGATCAATTTTCCGGTGAAGAATATACCAGCGAATTCAAGCAGCGAAAGCTTGAATATCTCAAGAACGCCGCTGGAATAGAAACCGCTTCTAATTAGAAACCGGTCTCCTCCGGCGGGAAACCGCTTTAAAAAAATAATTATTTATTTGTTGCCTTTTTAGGTCCTTCTCGTATGGAATGTACATTTCGTGGATTATGAAAGTTTAGTATAATATGAGGGTTTATTTATGAAAAAAATGACCCGGTTCTCTGCTGGCTTTTAATTTTGGTATTGGCTGGCAGTATTAAAAATTATTATTGCAATAACCATTGAAATAGTATAGAATAAGGGACAACTTTGTTAAAGGAACTATATTATGAAAAAGATATTCAGGATTTTTGCGATTGTTTTAATCATGACATGGGCAAACAGCGCTTTTGCCGAAAAGATGCGGATTGCCGTAATTGATTTCCAGGCAAAGGATGTTTCAAAGAATGTAGCTCTGAAAGTCTCCGAACTTATAAGGAATGAAATGGTTGATGTTGGGAAATTTACAATAATAGAACGCGCCCAGATGAGCGCGATTTTGGGTGAACATGAACTCGCCCAAAGCGGGTGTACTGATGTTTCCTGCGCGGTGGAGGTTGGAAAGCTCATCAGCGCCAGGAAGATCCTGGTTGGTTCCGTAATGCAGCTGGGAAGGAAAATTATCATTTCCGGAAGGATCGTAGACGTTGAAAAGGGGGTCGCGGAATTCAGCACAAACCAGGAAGCCTATTCCCTGGACGACCTGTTCCGGGCGGTGAAAGAGTTTACCAAAAAACTCGCGTTGCGAATAGAGGGGAAAAGGGCGCCCCAGTATACGAACTATAACCAGACACGAAAGTATACCCCCCAGACCCCGGTAGACAGTACATTCTTTTTCATGATGGAAATGAGCTATCTCAAACCCCTGGGAGGTTTTGCCGATATATCCGGTGCCGGTTACGGCATGGTGTTTGCTTTTGGAACAGAACTGACCCAGGAGTTGGTCATTGGACTGGATTTTGGCGCGTACATGTTTTTTGATATTGACGACACCTCTTCCTACGGCAGCAGCATGTATATGATCCCCGCGACACTTCGGGTCGATTTTGTCTTTAGCTTTGGATCATTCTATTTCAAACCCCTGGGCGGAGTAGGAGGGATGTACATAATGAGTACCGGTGATGTCGCCGGTAATGGTTTTGAACCTCTTTTTAAAGGAGGCGGTTCCCTGGGATTTAAGATCGGGGGCGGAATGCTTCTTGAGGCCAACGTCTGTTATGTGGGGATAATTGAAACCGGGGGACTGGTTTCAATGCTGGCGATTGGCGGCGGTTTTGGGTATAAATTTTAACAGGAGACGCTGTTATGAAACTAATACCGGGAATAATAATCAGTCTGATATTGCTTGTAATAATGATTGCAACAGGATGTGATAATATAATAAATACGGTTATTGACGCGAAGGAGAATCAATTGCAGTGCTCCGATAATGCCGGGGGGAAGATCTGTTATGATCCCGTAACCGGGCTTACCTGGAAAAGGTGCAGCGAGCTGTCGACTGAAAATGATTCGTGCAGTTACAACTCTTCTCCCGGCTCATATAACTATTGCGACAGCAACGACGATACTTGTGAAACAAACAAGGTACTGAACGGGACCGCTTCCAGCCAGGCATATACCGTCTGCAATAATAATGCCCTTTCTTCGTATGGAGGAAAGAGCAGCTGGCGCGTAGCAACGATAGATGAACTTGATAACTTTTACGATAGATTTAGAGCTATTTACAAAAGCTATAATGTTGCTTTTGCAAAAACCGGTTATGATGTATGGTCGGCAACTGCTTATTCCGGCAGTACAAACACAGCTTATTATCTCACTTCCTCAGGAACTCAGGGCACTCAGACGAAAACAAGTGACGATGACGTGCGCTGTGTTTCGGATTAAATACAATAGGGTGGTTGAATTATGAAAAATTTAATCCGGGTCTGTATACTATTCTTCTTTGTAATTGGAGCAAACAATGCGTTTGCCGAAAAGATGCGGATTGCCGTAATCGATTTTCAGCCAAAGGATGTTTCAAAGAATGTAGCCATGAAAGTTTCCGAGCTCATCAGGAATGAAATGGTTGATGTTGGCAAATTCGTGATAATCGAACGTGCCCAGATGAGCGCGATTTTGGGTGAACATGAACTCGCGCAATCCGGGTGTACCGATGTCTCCTGCGCGGTAGAGGTTGGAAAGCTCATTAGCGCCAGGAAGATCCTGGTTGGTTCCGTAATGCAGCTGGGAAGGAAAATTATCATTTCCGGAAGGATCGTTGACGTTGAAAAGGGCGTTGCCGAGTTCAGCACAAACCAGGAAGCCTCTTCCCAGGACGACCTGTTCCGGGCAGTGAAACAGTTTACCAAAAAACTTGCGTTGCGAATAGAGGGGAAAAGGGTTCCCCGGTATACGAACTATAACCAAACACGAAAGTATACCCAGCAGACCCCGGCAGACAGTACATTTTTTTTCATGATGGAAATGAGCTATCTTCAACCCATTGGTGGTTTCGCGAGTGTATCCGGCGCCGGCATGGGATTGGTATTTGCTTTTGGAACTGAACTGAGCGAAGAATTTGTCATGGGAGTGGATATTGGTTCCTATATGTTTTTTTCAGTTAATGATGGTAGTTCTTCTTATGACGAACTTATGTATATGTTTCCCGCCACCCTCAGAGTTGATTATATATTAAGTTTTGGGTCGTTTTATTTTAAACCCCTGGCCGGGGTGGGTGGCATGTATATTCTGTATTCGGGAAATGCGGGTAGTGGTTTTGAACCACTGGTAAAAGGGGGAGCTGCACTTGGCTATAAAATCGGGCTTGGCATGCTTCTTGAGGTTGACGTCAGTTATGTTGGTATTATTGAAACGGGCGGAATGGTTTCTATGCTGGCGATTGGCGGCGGTTTTGGTTATAAATTTTAACAGGAGACACAGTGATGAAAATAATTCCGGGAATAATAATAATAAGTGTGATATTAATTGCAGCAGGATGTGACAATATAATCAATACGGTTATTGACGCGAAGGAGAATCAATTGCAGTGCTCGGATAATGCGGGTGGGAAGATTTGTTATGATCCCCTGACGAAACTAACCTGGAAAAGGTGCAGCGAGCTGTCGAATGATAATGACTCGTGCAGTTACAGCTCTTCTCCCGCCACATTTCAATATTGTTCACTTCCTGACGATTCTTGTGACACAGACGATGTGCTGGATGGAAGCGGAGCCAGCCAGGCATATGACGCCTGTGAGAATCTTGTCCTTGCTTCATATGGAGGAAAGAACAGCTGGCGTGTAGGAACAATAGATGAACTTGATAGTTTTTACGATAGATTTAGAGCCATTTACAAAAGCTATAATGTTGCTTTTGCAAAAACCGGTTCCAATGTCTGGTCGGCATCTGCCGTCAGCTCATCATCTTCAGCATGGTATCTTGATAGCAGCGGTGTCAGGGGAAGTCAAATTAAGACAAGTGAGGATGACGTGCGCTGTGTGTCGGATTAAACTATGATTAAATCATGAATCCTCATCCCCATGGTTCTCCTTCTTCTTCAATTTATAATTCGAAGGAGAAGCCCCGGTGATTTTCTGAAAAACCCGGTAGAACGTGGGCAGGCTTTCAAAACCGACTGCGTAGGCAATGTTTATGACACTGTTTTCGTCTTCCAGGAGCATTTTTTTAGCCTGCTCAACGCGGCATTCATTGATATAATCATTTATCCGCTTGCCGGTCTGTTTTTTAAACATCTTACCCAGGTAATCAGGATTGATAGAAACCTCTTTCGCGATAGTGTCCCTGGTAATATCAGAGGTGGCATTTTTTTGAATAATGTCCATAACCTCATCCAGTTTCTTCTGAACATCAGGAGTAATGGAGTTCGCTTTTAAGCGTTCTTTTTCCTTTTCTTTTTCCTTTTTTGTAACCATGTCATCAAATTCGGTTTTCAGCCGAATGAAGCGGTTATGCACAATAAGAGTAATGCTCAGTATGAGAACAACAAAACCGTAATTGGTGAGCCGGGAAAAACTGTAGATATCCCGGTCAACAAGGATATCATTTATGATAGTAAAAAAGAGAATGCTAAAGGCAGATAGAAGATACCTGGCGTCTCTGTCGGTCCGGAAATTTTTAAAAAGAACCCATAAACAGTATATAATAGGGATAGACCAGGAGGGTTGAACAATATATTTCAGGATATCATACCAGGTAACAATATTGTTGGTAACAATCACTATGAACAGGGAAATACCGGTTATGGCGTAATAAATATAATGAAGAAGAGTATGCTTTTTCCTGAAAAAATAGGTAATAAAGGCCATGATCAATACAAACAGGAGAAAAATAAGAATATATTCCAGTTTTTTCATGAGAAGAAAGTTGTCGGTAATATAGAATTTCAGCTGAGTCCGGAGAAAAAAGTACTGGGCCGAGCCAAAGGTATACAGGGAAAAAGCAAGGAATTCTTTTGCAATCGTATATCTCAGGAAAAAGAGAAGGAAGTAAAGGCTCACGGCAATATAGAGCGCAACGAAAAAGAGTTTAAAAATGGTATCCAGGAACAGATCTCTCTGAATTTTTTGAAATGGGGCGATAGTATATTTCCCCACATAAGGCCCATTTATTTTTGAAAAGAGTCCGCCAATTCTAACGGCAATAACATTGTCCGTACCGGGACGGATGAGAACCGTGGGAATTTCATAGACCCTTATTTTGTCATAGGCCGATTTTCTCTCCGGAGAAAATTCCCCGGTTTTTCCTATGAGCGCACCGTTAAAATAGACTTCATCGACATCGCAAATAACCCCAAGGCGAAGACCAATCATTTTTGCCGGAAGTTTTTCCGGGAATTTTACATGGAACCGGTACCAGCAGATTTTGTCCCAGTCCGGAAACAGGGAATTCCAATTCGAAGGCAGGGAAACCCGGTTCCAGTCTTCATCATCAAAATCCGGTTTCGCGTATAAGGGACTGTCGCCTTTTTGTACTAATATTGATTCTATTCCGCTGAGGTCCAGGGGAGTATCATAATCAGCAAGTTCAAAAATGGGGGCTGCGAAAAGCGGTTGTATGATGATACAAACAAACAAGAGAGAAAAAACAGCACGTTTCATCATAAGGAAGTCTCCATTTTTTATCTAGTATACAGGAAATTTACCCGAAAAACATTTAATTACAACATCCTGCAAATACCCTTATTCTGTCAATACTTTCTCTTAAGAAACTTAATTTTGGTAGTGCGCGGGCCTGGAAGCATCCCCCTCTTCTAAATGCTGCGGAACTCGCGTTGCTCAAACAGTCCTCACATTTAGAAGAGGGGGATACTTCCAGACCAGATGCAGCCCGCAGTACTATTAAATCTCTGATCTATATTTTTCCCGCTACACAGGGTCGATCGTGTCTTGATATACCGAAAAACGTCATTCGGAATGTAACCTATGGCCGGAGCGATGCCTCTGCGGGTTGTGAGGCTGTTTGAGCGGAGCGAGTTCCGAACATCTGCGGAGGTATTGCTCCGGCCATAGGTTACATTCCGGGTTCATATACCGTATACTATACTGAGACGCCACCACCGGGTCCGCACTCTCAATTACCCTGTTTCATATGTGTTCTATAATATATATGCAAGTTTTGTGCCAGGGCACGGGATTAATGAGAATTTATTTAAATAGTTTGTTTTTTTTATTTCGAGGTTAAAATAGGGGACCAGGGTTTGCGTATGGGAGTTGTTTTGTCCGGAAACGGTTGTTGGGATGGAGCGATTCTTCTTTACCGATCACCGTACTCTTCCCCGGGTGTCAGTTTTTGACAGTGATTGTCAGTTAATGACAGTTGAGACGGCTATGACACTATATCTTCCAGGAATCTTCGAACCTGGAAACCGCACAGCGTAGAGCCGTGTTTTATAAGGAGATCTATTTCCTTTGGGGTGAGCCTGGAAAACCGTGTTCCAATAGAAGAGATTTCGTCTATTTCCGCGGGCTGTAAATAGTCATTGAATTCCGGGTAGTTAAGCACTTCCCCAAGGTTGTCCCGGAGTTTTATAAATTCCCTGTCCGTATTCTCAAGATGTTCCACCGTTTCAAAGGGATGGCGGGAGAGCATCTCTTTCAGGTCCGGGTTTTTACATGATTTGACCGGCTGCCGGAAGACCGATTTGATAAGGTTGTCGATGCTCCAGTTTATTGAAAAATAGGCGGTTTTTATCCGGTGCCGGTAATGACGGTAAATAAGCTCCTGGTACTGCATATTTTTTATGCGGGCCATCATGATAATATTTTGCCGTTTTAGCACATTCAAGGTCTTAACCGATACCTTTTGCGGGGTATCATTAAAGGGAAAGGAGGCGTCACTGCATATGATATTGTTGCACGATCCTGTCTCCTCCTCATAAGAAGAGGTGAGGGCGTGAATTCCCTGGTTGTCGTAGATCCCGCCGTCGCAGAGGGCAACACTTTTAATCTCAAACTGCGGATCGGGGAAATATTTCGCCACATCAATCTTCAGGGGATGAAAAACGCCGGGTGCCGCTGAGGAGGCTGCAACCGCGTCCGCGACCCGGATGCTGCCGGGATTTCCATTATATCCCAGTTTCCAGTCGCCCATGAATTTTTGAGAAAATTTCCAGTTTTTGCCTGTTGCCAGGTTTGTGGCGTTTATAATAAGGGTCGGTTTTTCATCCAGCTGTGAGAGGGTGGTATCATCAAAAAAGAACTTGCTGTACATCTGGGCTTTTACGTTTGTGCGCGAGTAGGAAGGGTTTACAAAGGTCCGGAGGACGCGCCAGTTAAGAAAGATCTTTTTGTCGAGAGACAGTTCCAGGTTCCGGATCATTAATTTTTTAAAGGCATAAAAATCATCTTTGTGGGTTAAATAAAATGCCCCGATTATTGATCCGCCCGACACGGTTGATATCACATCAATCCTGTTGATGAGTCCCAGGTCGTTCAGTTTTTCCAGCACGCCCAGGTGAAAAGCCGCTGCCCGGAAGCCGCCGCCCGAAAGGGCCAGACCTATGGTTGGGTCTTTTTTAGTTGTTTCTTTTTTCATTGGGGTTACAGTTCTAGAGGGAGTGGTAGATGTAAAGGAGTTTTTAGGAAAAGTATGGGGACAAATTTGTCCCGGTTTTTTGGGGATACAAACTTTTTTTGAAATTACTAAAAAAAGTCAATTGACTTTTAATCCAAAAGAATCATAATCTGGATCAAATAAATGACTTATAAGGGTCTAGCTTGGTGTTCTGCACCAAGGGCGGCGTAGCGCCGTTCCAGAACGTAGTTATTTACACAACACAAGGAAGGTTGTTTCAGAATTTGCTATCCATTATAGTACCCCCTGATGGACACGGTTCTGGGACAACCTCGCCAATCGAGGTTCCGTGTCCATCAGGGGGTACTATAATGGGCAAATTCAGTGAACCTTCCATGTTCCGGGTCATGTAGTAGACATATCTTATAAGTTTATCTACTAAGGAAAGGGGATTGATTCAAATGAATCAATCCCCTTTTTTATAGGCAGAGCCATCCGTGGTCCCAATTCTAATTAATGAAAAATTACTTTGAATTTTTTCCAGGAACCGATCTTTTTGCGTGTTTTTACCTCAGAGCTCTTTATAAGAGCTCTGAGGTAAAAACACCATGAAAAAGTGTTTCCTTGTAAAATTTTGATAGACAGTTTAATGCGTAGATACAATTTTGGTATTCTTTGGTTTGTTTTAGCGCAAAACTTTATTTTATACACAGGGCAGGGTTATGAAAGTTACATTTATTCTTCCGGGAATCGGGAAATCAGAAGGCGAAAAATATATTAAATCATGGAAGGTTATGGAGCCGCTTACTATCGCGACATTGAAAGCGCTTACTCCCGATGATATTGAATTTGAATTCTTTGATGACCGCCTTGAACTCATTAATTATGATACAAAAACCGACCTGGTTGCCATCCCCGTGGAAACCTTTACCGCGCGGCGGGCCTATGCTGTTTCCAAAAAATTCATGGACCGGGGTGTTCCGGTAATCATGGGCGGCTATCATGTTATGTCCATTCCTGAGGAAGCCGCTCTTCATGCAGATTCTCTTATGGTAGGGAACGCTGAAATGGTCTGGGGCGATATTCTTAAAGACGCGGAAAAGGGCAAACTGAAAAAACGCTACAACGGCAAACTGGGCTATACCGATTCCCTGCCCGACAGATCCATCTTCAAAGGAAGAGGATATTCAATGCTGGGGCTTATTGAAACCGGCAGGGGCTGTCCCTTTTACTGCGAGTTTTGCTCTATCGCGCACTGTTATAAGTCGACCTATTACGCGCGGACCCCGAAACAGGTTGCCGAAGATATCCGGCGCTCCGGGAAAAAATATTTCTTTTTTATCGACGATAATGTTGTGGCCAATCCTAAATATACCATTGAACTCTGTAAAGAGATCACACCGCTGAAGATCCGCTGGTCGGGCCAGGGCTCTTTAACTATGGCTAAAAACAAGGAGCTTCTCTACTGGCTTAGAAAGAGCGGCTGTACTAACCTGCTTATCGGTATTGAATCTCTTGAAGAAGATAATCTTAAACAGATGAAAAAAGAATGGAGCCTTAAACTGGGTGAGCGGGAAGAGCTGCTGAAAACCATCCATGACGCGGGTATCACCACGTATGCTACTTTTGCCTTTGGATTTGATTTTGAAAAACCGGACACCTTTATGAAAACCGCCCGGTTCGCCATTGACCAGGGTTTCTATTTTGCCGCGTTTAACCATATTACTCCGTTTCCAAATACGCCGCTCTATCACCGTCTCAAAAAGGAAAACAGGCTCCTTTCGGAAAAATGGTGGCTCGATCCCAATTTCAAATACGGTGATGTTGCCTTTCAGCCAAAATCCATGGGCCCTGAAGAGCTTAAGGAACGGTGTACCGAAGCACGGCGGGAATTCTTTAAAAAGTCATCCACCTTTAAACGATGGCTCAAAATCTTAAAGATCGATCCCAATCCCATGATATCGCTTATTTTCCTGATGCAGAATATGAACCTTGAAAAAGAGATCGACATTCGCCAGGTTCTGCCCCTGGGCACAGGGCTGGATGAACTGCCAAAGTAGGATGATCTATTGAAAAAATCCAGTCCCGGCTGGGGGACGCGGAAAAAGGCTGGCTCTCCCTGAAACAAACAGACGGGACCGAGGGCGCTCTCAGTATATCTGCTGAGACTCCTGACGGCGCTTTAAGTCCGGATGAGAAGTCCGGTCCCCGAAGCAAGCAGCTTCGTATAATCACCCTTCTCATACTTTAGTATGATGCAAATCAAGCAAACTCATACTTTTGATTGATGTACTGAACAGTGAATAATTATTATATTTGGTTCAACGGGAGGTTTCTATGGAACTTTTTTTTGACTCATTCGTAATGTTTATTGTGATAATGATCATTTTTTATTACTTTGTTTACGACAAACACAATTCCCCTTCCATTGGGCTGTTGAATGATATAATCGATTGTGTACCGGAGGATACTCCCGTGGAAACGCTGCCGGTCCTGTTGGAGGTTTATCGGCAAACAGATGTTAAGAGGATTAAGCAGGAAGTCCTTGGTCTGTTTGAGCACATTGGCTCTGAAGAGTTAAGCGGTTTCCTTGTTAAAGAGCTTGGCTCCTGCGAAGAAGATCTGCTCATTTCCCTGTTAAACACCCTGGGCCGCTGCGGCAGCATTGATGCCGTAGAATCGATTTATAAGACGGGCACAAAATCTCCTGATCCCATTGTCCGGACTGCTGCGGGAAACGCCATCTGTGCCATTCAGTCGCGACTTCATACTTTAGTATGAGGCAAATCAAGTAAATTCGAACCTTTGATCGATGTTCAGTACATGGAAAAATCACTATATTTGGTTCATACAGTGAGAACAGTATGAATTAAAGTGAGGATACAATGAAAAAAAGGATTATTATACCGGCACTATTTGTGATTGCAATGGGAGTAAGCAGCCCCCTCATTCGCCAGTGGTGTGGGAGGATACCTTCGATTGGGAGTATTGGGAGATAAAGTTTTTTATCCTTCCGATGATTCGTCCTATTTGAATGGTTCAATAGGATTTGTGTATGATTGTGCTGTTGCTGATGAATCTGTTTTTAATTATCGATTTTCTTTTGATATTGGATATGAGTGGTTTAAAATGGGATATTGGGACGATATTAGTCAAATTTCAGCCGGTGCGCCAGGTCCACATACTTACCGTTTTTAAAAAAGACCCGTGCTCTCAGCGTAAACGGTCCCCAGCAGGCGCTGCCGTTCCCATTGGTTCCGGTTCCCAGGGGATAACTTTTTTCAGCTGCTCCGGGTCGGGATCGGGCATGCCCTGGTAATGGGCCGGACCTTCTCCGAAAAAAGGAACCGGAAAGACGATTATCAGGCATATTATTAGTACGCGGTATATTAAAAGAGAATTTTTTTTCATGGCGTGGATTATATGCTATGGTTTGTGATTTATCAGTCTTTTCCTTCAATTATTTTTTTTACGCG
>JAAENB010000039.1 GCA_024224995.1 bacterium
CAACGATAAAACTTGTACGTGTTTCACGGCAGCTGGGCTCATCCCGTGAACAGGCTATAGGCTCTTTTGGGTTTGCTTCTCTTTTCATGACCTTCCCGGTTTTTTCTTTCGCAGGAACATTCTTTAGTCGAAAACAGAAGCTGGAGTCAAAGGTTTACTGTTCATGGATCAGAGGCAAGGGGCTTCAGCTCCTGGGATATTTTCACGAGTTCCGCGGCGATTACCAGGCAAGTATACGCAGTTTTTCTAATTCAGTTCATATTTTTCAGGAAGAAAATGATATTAAGGAACTGATGATGTCTTTGAATGGTCTGGAGCATTCCTATCATTATAGCGGAGATTATACAAATTCAAAATTAGTAATTGATCAATTATTCGAACTCGCGGGAAAAACCAATGACAGTTATTTTCTCGGCGCGGTTTACCTCTATTATGGCCGGTATTACCTGCATCATGCCAATTTTTCCCTGGCTCGAAAGTACGCGGACATGGCTGTTGAAATCAGTTCACGGAAAAAGGTGTGGATAAATAACTGTTTTGGCCTGATGCTTAAAGGCGGGGTTGAACTGGCCCAGGGAAATAATGAAGAAGCTCTTCGATTGTATTCAATAGCGGAAAAAGAGCACCGTAAAAAAAGATTTTTAAAACAGTACGGCAATGAAATATATATTTTACAGGCGGAAGCGCTTCTTAGAGATTTTAATGCCAAAAAAAATTCCATGAGACCGGAAGAATATACAGCAGCTTCAGCAAAACTCGCTCAAGCCGCGAAAGTGGCTGCCGGAAAAACACGGCATTGGCCGACCCATTACAGTAATGCCTTACGGGTCTATGGCGCGACCTGTTTTGCCCTGGGCAAAACATCGCAGGCTATCCGTTACCTGGTAAAAAGTATAAACCATTCCCAAAAATATCGCCTGAGATTTAACCACGCAAAAGCGCTCTATGAACTTGGATGCGTGCTGGAAAAATCCAGCCCCCGGCAGAATCCTCAGAAGTCTTTTCTGGAGGCATATGAAATCCTTTCGGAACTTGGAATTTCTATTTACCGGGATAGAGTTGAAAAAAAACTGGGTAAATATTATCCAAAGAAATATTCACAACTTCCCCAACCGATAGAAGATATCTCAACGAATAAGAGAGATATTTCCCCTGATATTGAACAGAAACTTGAAACAGGGCTCAAATATATTCATGAAAATTACTGTTTTGATATTTCCCGTGAAGGATTGTCTGCTCTGCTTGAGATAAGCCCTAATTACCTGAGCACCTGTTTTAAAATTTATACGGGAGAAAAAATATATGAGTATATAACCAGGCTTCGCGTAGAAGAAGCAGCCCGGCAGCTCCTGAACGCGGATAAAACTATAATCGAAATATCCTTCTCAGTGGGGTTTGAAAGTCTTCGAACTTTTAACCGGGCTTTTCGCAATATATTAAATATGACTCCTTCCGAATACCGGCTTAAATCGAAATAAAATATAGACAATTCTTCCGATTGGACAATCTGGCCGGACATCGAAACCGTCCGGACGGTAGAATATCATCATGTTTAATTAATGAGGAGGCCTCAATGAGAGTACAGCTTGTTTTGTTAAAAAAAATAATGATTATATATGTTCTGCTGGTATTAATAATTGCGGGAACATCGTGTGATTCTTCCATAGATGATCCCGAAAGTGAAGGGCCTTATTCTGTTAGCAGCTATTCAACTAACCTGGAATCATCATCATATTTTTCCGCACGAATCTATTATCCGGAAAACAGGGGTGAGGAGCCTTATGCCGCTGTGGTTGTAAGCGGTGGATATACCAACATAAAAGAAATGGTTAGCTGGATATCGAATCGTCTTGCGTCTCAGGGCTTTGTTGTGCTTGCTTATACACCGACAAATATTTTAGGCCTGCCCGCAACCTGGGAGCGTGGACATAATGGGGGAATTGAGCAATTAAAAGAAGAAAATTCCCGGTACGACAGCCCAATATACGGCATGGTTGACACCAATAAACTGGGAGTTATTGGCTATTCCAACGGCGGGACCGGAGCTGTTATGGCTGCTTCAACAAATGATGATATCAAGGCTGTTGTGGCCTTATGCCCGATGTATACAAGCGGTAGAGATATTGAAGTGCCAACCCTTCTCATAACCGGCACCCTTGATTTTGTAGCCTTCCCCCTGGGAGTTAAATCAATTTATAATACTATTCCCTCGTATGTAGACAAAGCATATCTCAATTTTAATGGAATGACACATTTTGATAGTATTAACTGGGGCGTTTTAAATATTGGTCTTTTTCATGATTCTCTGAGTAAGTATTTTGTTTCTCATTTTAAATATTTTCTCAATGAGGATGAAGATTATCTTCAATATATTGAAGAAGAGCTTCAAGAAGATAGAGAGAATTGGGTCTTTTTTAATACAAAAATAAATTTTTCTCAGAGCTCTTTATAAGAGCTCTGAGAAGCTGCCCCCCGTTTTAAGAAAGGTTCTCCTGCCCGGGCTGATGCAGTCCTTCGGTTTCGTCTATTGCTACAAGTTTGCTGGAAGTGTCGGAGATGTTTTTTACGTCCTCAAGGTTTCTGTTGTTAAGCTCAAGCAGGTACTTGGTAAACGATGCAATATCTTCTATAGAAGCTACCGCTTCCTGGGTAACACTGCTGATCTCGGAGATTGTTTCAATGGTGGTGCTGGAATCGGCTGCCACTTCCCCGGTTTTTGAGGCTATTTCATTGATCTTCTCATTCATTGTATACTGCATGGTTACAATCTCTTTAAAAGAATTATCAATCTCTAGAATACTTTCCACACTGTTGTTAATAATTTCATAACTCTTACTGGTAATTTCATAGGTGCTGGCCGAATACTGCTGTACATCTTTAATAAGAACCGTAATATCCTTGGTGGATTGATTGGTCTGCTCCGAAAGCTTCCCTATTTCATCGGCAACTACGGCAAATCCCTTTCCATGCTCTCCGGACCTGGCTGCCTCAATTGCCGCGTTCAACGAAAGCAGGTTGGTTTGATCGGAAATATCATTAATGGCACTGATAATAACTGTCATCTCAGCCAGTTTTTCATTTAATTTTGTTGATGCCACATTGCTTTCATCATTTATCTGCGAAAGTTCCTTCATCTGGCCAACGGATTCTCTCAGTTTTTCCTCATTTGTTTTGATAATCTCATCAACATCAGAAGATATCTTTTCGATATTTTTCGCGTATGAATCGATCTCTTCTATATTATCCATTGCCTTAATAACATTTAGCGATATCTTTTCAGCGTTATCCAGAGAAAATTTAGCCCCTTTCACAACAGCATCGGAAGTACCGGTTATTTTTTCATTAAAGGATCGCGATGCCTCAATATTTTCCCGGAGCTTTGCTACTGAGGAATCTACATCTTTAAAGACCTGGCTCGATTTATCGTGCAGTTTTGCCACTTTTAACAGGAGTTTCTTTTGTTCATCAGCATCTACAAGGTTGCTGAGCAGAGTAAAGCACTTCCTGGTTAAGCGGTATACTACGACAAAAAAGATTATCATAATAATAATCTTTGTTTCAAAGGGATCGAGATTTCGGTCTTCTGACTTGATAGCATTTAAAATAGCATAAAGAGGTGTGCTAACCAAAAAAGTATACCCAGCCAATATTTTATTAAAATAGATAGCACTTATCACAATAGGAAAAGGGAAAAGAATAGGAGCATCGCCCTTTACGAAAAAATAAAAAACTCCAAAAATAGTGACAATTATTGTCATATCAAAATACTTTACCCAGGAACCCGTAATTTTCATTCTATGAAGAATATAGGGTATAAAAAATAATATCATTAATACCCCAAAAGAGACCGTAAGAGAAGGTTTATCGAACCTGTCTCCCATCGGGTGTACCCATACAAGAACATCAAAAATAATCAGGGGGATAGAAAGAAAAGGGAGAAGCCGTGCGATAATCATATTAGTTTCAAGCTCATTCGCGGTAAGTATCCCAAAACCCCGCTCTTTTTCTACATTTTTAGTCATAAAAATACCTTTATATAATTAAATTTCATGAAGAAATGGGTTTCCCCATCTCTGAAAATATCAAACTTCTACAATACTTTATAACGGAATTTACGATAATAAAGAGGAAAGAACTAAAATCAAGCAAAAAACGCTTATTCCGACACAGAAACAGCCCCGGCAGCAAAAAACCTTGAGCCTCTAATTTTAAACTTTCTTCTATTATCAGGTGGTTTCCCCCTGGCTTTTGATCAAATCCAGGCATTTCACGGTTAGCCCGTATACTACCACAAAATAGATTACCATAATAACAGCCTTTGGCAACCAATGATCATACATTGGATATAGCGACCGCAAATTATGTAAAACCCCATACAGAGGAGTACTCAGCAAAAAAGTATACAGAACCAGTTTTTTATTAAAATAAATCGCACTAATTACAATAGGGAACGGGAAAAAAATAGGAGCATCCCCGGTTGCGAAATAATAAAAACCCCCAAAAATAGAGACAATTATTGTCATATTAAAATACTTTATCCAGGAGCCCGTAATTTTCATTCTATGAAGAATATACGGTATAAAAAATAATATTATTAATAAGCCAAAAAAGGCCGTAAGAGAAGGTCTGCCGAGCCTCTCTCCTATTGGGTGTACCCATACAAAAACATCTATAATAATCAAGGGAATTGAAAGAAAGGGAAGAATACGTGCGATAAAAATATTAGTCTTGAGCTCATTCGTGGTAAGTATCCCAATATCCTGTTCTTTTTCCACATCTTTCTCCACATCTTTTGCCATAATAGCACCTTAATTTTATCAAGTTTCCGGACAAAATGAACCGGTCCGTCTCTGAAATTATCAAACTTTTGTAATAATTAAATAGAAAGTTTACGATAATAAAGAGAAAAGAACTAAAATCAAGCAAAAAACACTTTAAATATAATATATGTTGATATAATTACGTCAGTATATATCTCAAGAGCAAGGCGACCTCTTTAAGAGTGGTTTTTCCTTGACTTCTATTGAAGAATTTAGTATATATAGAGGATGCTCTTTGAGCCAAAAATGAATTCTTTGCACTTATTGCACTTATATAGAAAAAAGGAGTCTATAGATGGGAAAAATGAACGGTAAGCAATTATACGGCCCGCAAAGGCTGCTGGCCACAATGAAGATGGGTAAGCATAAAGAACTTAAGGGGCTGTCCCTCAAGCAAAAATTGGGGATGAACTATATCTCTAAAGAAAGCAAACTCACGGAACTGAACGGCAAGATATATTCCAACACCTTCACCCCCTATTTCCCTTCACTTGCCTATGATCGATTCATGAAAAACGCTGTTGCCACGTCCCTGGGAACTCCCGGGCCCATGATTACCAATTTTGCCGTTACCTCTCACTGTCACTGCAACTGCTGGCACTGTTCCTTTTCCAACAGGGAGAAAACAGACGGCATGTCTCTTAAAGACCTTAAAAAAGGTATTGCCGAAGTCCAGGATCTCGGAGTCAGTGTGATAGGCATTACCGGGGGCGAACCTCTTCTCCGGAATGATCTTGAAGAAATTATCGCTTCTATTGACAATCGTTCCATGCCCATAATGTTTACCACCGGGCATAAACTTACAACCGAACGGGTTCGAGCCCTGAAAGACGCGGGTCTTGAGATCCCGGTCCTTAGCCTGGATCATTATACTGCTGAAGTTCACGACAAAGGACGCCGCTTAGAGGGTGTTTTTGAAGGAACCCTGAAGGCTATTGAACTATTCCAGAGCGAAGGCTTTTATGTCGCGGTCTCTTTTGTTCCGGACAAACAACTGGTGAACAACCGTGAGGATCTTTTTAAAACAATCGACTTTTTCCGCGACCTGGGAATTAATGACATGCGGCTTACCTCTCCCATTTTGAGCGGTGAGCTAACCTGTAAACCCGAAGAAAAGCTGACGAAAGAAAACGTTGAAACCATATTTGAAGTACAAAAGATGTGCAGAGCGACAAAAGGATATCCCAATGTCTTTGCCTATGACTACTTCGAAAGCAGACAGTACTACGGCTGCGGCGCGGGATTTAACTATATGTTCATCGACTCTCAGGGAAATGTCTCTCCCTGCGATTTCACCATGCTCAACCTGGGGAACATCAAAAAAACCCCGGTTAAAGAAATCTGGGAAGAAATGAGCAGCCACTTCTGCGGTCCATCCTGCGACTGCTACGCCAATGTCATTCACGACAAAGTAGCCTCAAAAAAATTGAAAACATGGCCCATGCCCAAAAAGATCGCGCTGGAGGTTCTGGAAGAATGTCCTCCTTTTGACGAAACCGATTTACCGGTCTATTACACCAAAATGGGATTTAAGAAAAAGTGAACAACCACCCGGTAGTTATGTGTCACGGGTTCCTCGGGTGGGGTCCGGAAGAGCTTTTAGGTTTTAGTTATTGGGGAACGGTGAGGTTTGTTAAACGCAAGAACATATTCTACCCCTCAATAGGACCAATATCTTCACATCACGACAGGGCCTGCGAATTGTTTTACCAGCTCAAAGGCGGCAGGGTTGACTACGGGGAAGAGCATGCCAATACGTTTCAACACCGCCGCTTTGGCAAAGAATATCCCGGTCTCTATCCAATATGGGATAAAAACAATCCTGTTCACATTGTGGGCCATTCCATGGGACCGGTTACTGCCCGGGTTCTCCAGAAATTGCTTGAAGATAAATTTTTTATCGACCAGGCTACGGGGAAGCCATACAATACTTCAGCCGCCTGGATCAAATCGATCACTTCTATTACAGGACCAAACAACGGCACCACACTGTGCTACCAGCTGGGCTGCTCGGAAAAAACCGGGATCTTGCAGAAAGAAATAGAGTTCCCCCCTTTCTTCTATATACTGGCAGATATCATCACGGGAATCGAAAGAGCATGCCCCTTTATGCGAAAAATATACGACTTTGATCTTTACCATTGGGACCTGGTCCGCGCTGAAGGAGAAAGCCTTAACGATTATTTGAGACGAGTTGCCGAAAAAAAAGAATTCGTCTTCTCTGAAGATATCTCCGCGTATGATCTTTCTATCAATGCCATGGAAAAACTGAATCCTGTTCTTACGGAATTTCCTTCAACATATTACTTCAGCTACGCGGCTCATACCACAAAAAAAGAAAAAAACACGGGTCATGAGATCCCCATCTGGCATCTCCATTTTTTTCTTAAGGAGTTCTCCCGGGCTATGGGAAAATACCGCTTCGACAAATCAATATTCCCCCATCTAAACGATGAAGAATGGTGGCCCAACGACGGTGAAGTATCCGTCTTTTCCCAGGAATTTCCCCGCATTCCCAGAGAACACCCACACCGGTATCTTAACAAAAAAGAAGCCCGGGCATTATATAAATCCGGGGAAATTGAACCCGGAGAATGGAACGTTCTCCCTCATCTTAAACGATGGGGCCATCCGGAAATAGCCATGCTGCCGCGCTTTTATCAGGTCTTTTGCCAGGCATGGTTTTACCGGCGGCTTTTTAAAATGCTTAAGAGACTCTAATCCATTGTCAGTCCTCACTTTCTCTCATATATTTCCTCATATTGGGATGAATATATAAGATCGAGATATCTTCTTTTGGTAAAAAATCCTGGTAAAGGAACATAATCTCGCGTGAGTTTACTTTTTCGAAATTACCAGTCTTAATGTCATAGTGCTCTATGGGATTTTTAAATCGGACAATAATCTTGCATTCTCCAATTTTTCCTTTCCAGGATGCCCCGGTTTGCAGAATATAATCCATTGCGTATCTATCGGGAATATTCCCGTGGCTCGATAAATAAGAAATTTTCAGAGTTACAGTCTCCCGGGGTTTAAAATTCACCTTGAAGATATACCAGTCCAATTCTCCAAAAAAATGAAAATCGCCAAATTCCCTTCTTTTGCCGAAAAGCTCCTTGCGTAAATACAAATACAATTCCTTTTTTTGCTTTGTATTCAATCCCCGCATGCCATAAATTTTTCTCTTTAACTCTTTCCTGTTTTTCCCCAAAGAAATTAGTTTAATATACTCCGGATTTCCGGGAATATCCCGGGCAAACCCGTATTTTTTGAGTACCCGCAAATATTCCCGGTATGGCGGCTCCTCATATGCTGCCTTTTCATCTATTCTATCATGACTCTTTCCTGAGACCTTAAGACGCTTGTCCCCGGCGGAGACACTAAATTTTTCTATATATCCTTTTCCGCCCCCGGCATTATAGCCTCCGCTTACTACAGGGAATCCGATTGTAATGGATACTTTTTTATTCCCTGTATTCTTCAGGAAATAAGTGCCCTCATATTTTGTAGCGGAAAGTTTCATTGGAGGCCCATTGGGTATGAAAGAAGGCATTAGCGTGTGCGCGTCATCATGGATCACGACTTTTTCTTTTATGAGCGAAACACCTTTATGATAATTCTTTTTCCCGTAGGGCAGCGGCGTTTTTCCCGGCCCCCCTATTGGCATAGGGTTGGCGTTTATACTGCCAGCGTAATAAAAATTTAGAAACAAAAGCGCGACAATTCTTATAACTCGTTTCATTTTTTTATTCATCCTGTTAAAATATCAAGAGTTGCATGACACTATAATAACATAAAATAGTCAAATAGAATTTTCCGCAAGGGCATACTCCCGGAGGCAAAAGAGCTTGACCTTCGTACGAAATGAGATACTATAAATAAAATATCTCAAAAAAACAAGAGGAACAGACCGGGTGAAAAAAAGTCGTTCATTATATTCCGGAATCATCGGTCGGCTCATACTCATGGCGTCACTCGTTTGTACTGCCGGAATTTTTTCCACCATCGCCGCTTCACCGCTAATTCTCTCTCCCGGGTCAACGGATTCATACAACCTGTCTCATGAGGTATATTTTTTTAAAGATAAAACAAATGGATTAACTATTAAAAATATACGAAGACCTGAGGTCTCCTCACGTTTTATTTTAAACAGAGAGACTACCCCAAACTTTGGTTATACCAGTTCAACAATCTGGTCCCGCTTTCACATACAGAGCGCCTCCTCTAAAGAACAAGAATGGATTCTAACAACAGGACATCCCCGGCTCGATACTGTTGAGTTATATATCTTTGATTCCGAAGAGCTTATATCAATAAAAAAAACCGGAGATCTGCTGCCGTTCAAGGAGCGGGATATTGAACATCAAAATTTTTGTTTTCGTATAGAGATCAAACCAGGACAAACGCTCTCCTGCTATCTCAGGATTCGATCGAACACATCCATCCAGGTTCCCCTGGTATTACGAACCCCTGTTGCGTTTTCGGAATTTGCCACAGGAGAAATGTATCTTTTTGGAATTGCCCTGGGAATACTGGTGGTGTTGCTGCTTTTTAGTTTATTCAGTTTTGTTTCAGTTAAAGATCGAAGCTACTTTTTTTATATTTTATATATTATTTCATTTACACTCTATCTAACCAGCCTGGATGGAATAGCCTACCGGTTTCTCTGGCCTCAATTACCATGGATGTCAAATCATGGTATAATCATATTCTGCTTTTCATCCTTTTTCTGGGGAATTTTATTTGGTCAATCATTTCTTAATACCAGGAAAAACACCCCGGTACTGCATAAACTACTGAATCTATTTCTTTATATAACAGCCGGGTTAATACCATTAACAATATTTATTCAACACCCGGTGAGCTCATTCCCGGCAGCCTTCTCGGGCATAATCATTCCTCCATTCCTGTTTATCGCGGCTATCAAAACATGGAAACAGGGATTCAGAGCAGCGCGTTTTTATATGCTTGCCTGGACAGGAACACTCTTCGGAACATTGATAATAGCCGGAAAATTTTTGGAAATACTTCCGGCCAATGCGTTTACCGGCAATATCTATCATGTAGGACAACTTATATCCAACATACTCTTCCTGCTTGCCCTGGTGGACCGGATCAATATTATAAAACAGGAGAAAGAAGAGGCTCTGAACCTTCAGCTGGAAGAATCCCGGAAAGTCGCAAAACTGACCCGGAAGTACCAGAGTATTTTTGAGAATGCTGTTGAGGGCATTTTCCAGGTAGGGCCCAGCGGTGCTGTTATGGACGCAAACCCGGCCCTGGCAAAAATTTTTGGCTACGATTCCGCTGAAGAACTTATTTCAACATTTACCAACATTTCAGAATTCACCTTTGTCAATAAAAATGAGCAGGAACTGCTTCTAAAAAAAGTGAGGGAATACGGTCATATTGCCGGTTTTGAAGGAGAAATATTCACAAAAAACAGAACCATTATTGACGCCTATATTTCTGTACATACCGTATACGACCACGAAGGATCAATCCTCTACTACGAAGGTGCCCTCATGGATATTACGGATCGCAAACAGGTCGAAAAAGAACTCTTAAACCAAAAAATCTTTACCGAAGTGATAATTAACAGCCTGCCCGGTGTTTTTTACGTTTTTGAAAAAGACGGACGGTTAATAAAATGGAATAAAAAACTGGCTTCTCTTTCAGGGTATTCACATGATGAGTTATCCCGCATGAACCTGTTCGACTGGTTCAAGGGAGAAGATCTGGAAAAAATGAAAAACTTGCTGCCCAGGCTCTTTAAGACCGATGAAGCCGACACAACAACGAATGTATTGCTTAAAGACGGCTCAACAGTTCCTTACCTGCTCACCGGAGCCAGGCTCAAGAGAGATGATACCGAATATTTCGCGGGCATGGGTGTCGACATTACCGAACTCAAAAAAGTTGAGAAAGAGCTGCGGAATCACCGGGACAATCTTGAAGAGCTGGTAGAAGCACGCACAGAGGAACTCCGGGCCAGTAAAGAAGCAGCCGACACGGCAAACCAGGCAAAAAGTGAATTCCTTGCCAACATGAGCCACGAACTGCGGACCCCGCTTAACGCGGTGATCGGATTTTGTGAACTCCTTTCATCCCGGATCTCGGAACCAAAAGAAAAAAGCTATCTTACCTCCATCAGGACCGCGGGGAAAAGTCTTCTTACGCTCATCAATGATATTCTTGATCTTTCTAAAATTGAAGCCGGCAAGATAGAAATCCGCCCTGGCCCGGTTCGTCTTCAAGACATCTTCGAGGAAATAGGGCAAATATTTAAAGAAAAATTACTACGAAAAGATATTGAATTTGAAACGTTTATTGACAATGAACTGACGCAGCCGCTTTTACTCGACGAAACCAGGCTGAGACAGGTTCTGTTAAACCTGGTGGGAAACGCGGTAAAATTTACGGAAGAAGGGTCCGTGCGGCTGGAAGCCCGTAAAAAAGAAACAACACCCGGAGACAAAAATATTACCCTGGAAATTCTAATCAACGATACCGGTATTGGCATCCCGGAAGATGAACATGAATGCATCTTTGAATCCTTTAAACAGCAACCCGGGCAGAGTATTAAAAAATACGGCGGTACCGGGCTGGGGCTTACCATAAGTAAAAGGCTCATTGAAATCATGAATGGAGAGATCACCCTGCAAAGTGCCGCAGGAAAGGGAAGTACTTTTACAATAACACTGCGAGACATAGCGATATCTACAACAAGTTTACCGGCTGTGCAGGAAGATGGATTTACCCTGGAAAATATCACTTTTTCAAAAGCAAAAGTCCTGGTTGTAGACGATGTTCTTTCCAACCGCGATATGATCTGTGAACTCCTTTCCAGGGTTAACCTGGATACGGCAATCGCGGAAAACGGGAAGGACGCGCTCAGTATGGTAGAAAAATTCCAACCCCAGATTATTCTTATGGACATTATGATGCCCGAAATGGACGGGTATGAATCAACACAAAAAATCAAGGCAAACAAGAAGTACGCAAACATCCCGGTAATCGCCTTAACAGCTGCGGTAAAACAAAAGACAGAAGACGAAATGAAAACACTGGGATTTTCCGGATATCTTGCCAAACCGGTGGTCGCGAACCTGATTTTTAAAGAGCTGGCTAAATTTCTTGATTATTCCCGGAAAAAACAAGCGAAAGAACCGTTCCCCAAAGAACATCCCCTGGTAATTCCGCCGGAATCGATACCCCATACTCCAAAACTCCTGAAAATTCTGGAAGATGAAATGATGCCGAAATTCGAATTTATTAAAGGCGGAATGCAGATGGATGAAATAAAACGGTTTGCTCATGCGCTAAAAGAGACCGGAGAAGAATTTGGAATAAACAAAATAATCGAATTCGCGGAACAGCTCAACGAGTTTGAACAGAGCTTTGATATCATTGGAATAAAAAAGACCCTGGCGGAGTTCCCTTCCCTTGTTAAGGAGTTTCGGGAATATCAAGAAAAATGATCTCAACTGCATTGAAATAGCCATAATAATCAATTCAATGAGCCGACTGCATAGAAGCCATCCAACCATGGCGTACACTTTTTGTCTGTTTCATAAAATAATTCTTGAAATTACTCTAATACTATGTAAACTTATTTCGGATTATATTGGAGTAAGAGTTTTTACACTGCGGAGCGCCGCAATTATGACATAAATACTGGTATAAGGAGTACAAAAATGGCAAATGAAGACGCAAGAAAAGAGATGAAAAAGAAAAAACGAATAAGACGGGCTATATTCCGTTTTATGATATACGGATCTCTGCTAATTGCCGGAGAAGTGGCCTTTTATACTGTTACCAAGATTGGACGGGCAATGCCCGAATTTATCAGCTGGCTCTTTCAGTTCCAATGGCTGGTCGATCCAAGATTAGGCCTGGACCATATCTGGAATGTTGCTGATGTTCCTATCAAAGTGTTATACGGACAGGCCAGCCTCTGGATGTTCTTTGTTTACGGCTCAATTGGGCTTTTTGGCGTTGAAGCAGCCTATGATAAGATCAAAAACTGGCACTGGATTATCAGAGGAAGCATCTATATGGTAATAATCCTTTTCATGGAATGCACCTGGGGCTGGATCTTATTGGGGGTAACAGGTTACAGTATCTGGTATTACGAAGGAGTACTCTCCATTTTTAAATATACCAGTCTTGCCATAGCGCCAATGTGGTTCATAGTGGGGCTTCTGTCTGAAAATCTTGTTAGGTTGATAGACAAACTAACAGAAGTTAAGCTTAAACTACTTGAATAGAGTAATAAAGTCATCAAGCGGGGATACGTTACCGGTATCCCCACGCGCATAAATATTAAATACAAGGGGAGAGCGTTTATGGGTTCAAACATAACTCAAAAAGGATGTACTCGATGTGTTCAAAAAAGCAATGAGGAACTGCTGAAAAAAACGCTTTTTCTCGTTCCCTATATCCCGTACCAGGTAATACGCCAGGCAGGAGAGGGAGAATGCTGTTTTTTTGAAAAAACTGTTGTTCCCTTTAGAGGGAGTATTCTTTTTGCCGACATTATTGGTTTTACTCCCCTTGTTGCATCGCTTCGCCGCATGGGATCCGAAGGCACGGAAAAGCTGCAGGAAGTGTTAACCGATTATTATACCGATCTTATAGAAACAATACGAAATTTTGGCGGTTCCGTATACCAGTTTGCCGGGGATTCTATCCTGTCATCCTTTCCTCCTGACGACAATGAAGATGACATAACGAACATCCGGAGAGCCATAACCTGCACTCAAACTATCATTAAAAATCTTTCTCGATTTACGAATATTGAAATATTGGATAAAAGCTATAGTATTGACGCTTCCCTGGGACTGGGATTTGGAGACTATAACCAGGTACTTTTAGGGGACAAGGATCTCTGGTGCACATTTTCTATAGTAGGAAACCCCATCCAGGACGCCATAAAAGCCGAACGTGCCGCAGGTAAAGGCGAGGTTGCGGTAAACAGCGCGTTATGGGATCTCATGTCTTCAACCCTTACAGGAGAACAAAGAGAAGACTGCTACATCATTTCTTCCCAGAAAGAACCGCTCTCCGGGTACAGGAATAAGTTCAATATTCTTGATATGATTAAAAATGACCGCTTTTACAAACGATGCACGTCATTAATAAAGCCGGTGCTGGTAGAAAAAATAACAAGCAGTTACCAGGCATTTCAGGGGGAACACCGGGAACTGAGCTGCCTCTTCATTCGCTTTGACGGTCTGCACTACGATAATGACATTGAAGCAGCAACAGCCTCGCTGAATGACTTTTACGCCTTTGTTCAGGGAGAAGCCGATCGTTATGGCGGGATACTTCTCCACACGGATCTTTCGGACAAAGGAAATGTCTTTGTAATAATCTTTGGAGCTCCCAAAGCACAGGAAAACAAAGAGATCCTTTCGGTTCAGCTGGCAATGAATATTATAAAAAGAAAAGAAGATTATCCTTTTATCAATACCATCCAGGCCGGAATCAGCACGGGAAAAGCGTATTGCGGCAACTTCGGAGCCTCCATACGCAAAGATTATTCCGTATTAGGCGCTGTAGTAAATATGGCTGCCCGGTTAATGACCTATTCCGGGGAGACCGGCTTATATATTGATCTGGCCACAGAAGAGAAAGCTGCCGGCAACTTTCTCATGGACAGGATAGAAAATATTTCATTCAAAGGGATGTCCGAGGTCACAGTAATTTTTAAGGTAACATCCGGAACAAAACAGCAGAAAGACAAAACCTATATCCGTTCCGACAGTTTTATAGGGCGCACGAAAGAGTTAAACCATTTAAAAGAACTGCTCAATGATGTGAATAACGGGCAATCCCGGATGTGTGCCATTACCGGGGATGCGGGTATAGGCAAGTCCCGCCTCCTGGACGAGTTAATCAAAGAAGCGGAAGTACATAAAATAGAACCCTTGCGGGGAGCATGTTTTTCTTATGAACAGTCTACTCCCCTCTATCCCTGGCGAGAACTGCTCCTTTCATTTTTCAAAATACCCGATCCCGACAATATAAACGAATCAATTGAAATATTACAACAATCGTTTGAATCCGCTTTTGGTGAAGAAAATAATGAATGGATTCCCGTACTGGCAAAAACAATCGGGATACAGGCAGAGGAAGGCGAGGTCACGCAGCAGCTCGACGGGCGCCAGAAACAACACCGGGTATTTGAATTAATTTACGCGCTTCTCCTGAAAGCATCGGAAGCCGGAACTCTAATTATTTTATTCGAAGACGCGCATTCAATAGATGAGACATCTTTACTATTACTTGAGTATATCGCGGACCGGATCCTGGATGCCAGGATTATGCTGCTCATCTCATCCAGAACAGAAGAAGTACTGCAAAAATTTGAAGGGCTTAAAATATATCATCCGATTCGGCTCTCTCAATTAACTGAAGACGACACTCGCAGTTTAATACGGGCAAAACTGGATTTTGAAAGACCTCATACATTACTTGAGGAACAAATAATATCCTCGTCTGGGAACAATCCCTTTTTTGTTGAGACTATTATTCAAAGTCTCATTGACCGCGCGCAAATAGCAAAAGATGAAGACGGAAAAATGAGATTTAAGGGGAATATTGACAATATTACTATTCCCAATTCTATCCAGGATATGGTCTTATCCCGGATAGATACGCTTAAACAAGATGACCAGGTTGTCGTGAAAACCGCTTCTGTTATTGGACATATGTTCGACTCGGAGATCCTGGGCTCCATGCTGCCCGAAGATTTTTCCCAAAATCTCGTTAACAGTTCCATCTCCACCCTGCAGGGAATGAATATTACTTCCGTTGAACAAGACAATCCCGATAATTACTATTTCAAACAGAGCGCGATTCGGGATGTAGTGTATGAGACCCTCCTGGAAAAAACCAGGGAAGAACTCCATTTAATATTGGCCCTGTACCTGGAGAAAAAAAATATCGACAATCCAAACAGCGTCGCAGAAAGACTGGCCTATCACTTTATTCACGGGAAAGAATTTGAAAAAGGATTCAATTTTTCTCTCATCTCGGCGGAAAAAGCACGGGACCAGTTTGCCAATAACGACGCCATCAAACATTATAAAGCCGCACTGTACGTTATCCCGGAAACAGTTACGGGCTGGAAACAGCAGGATCTAATATACCAGATTAAAACGGACCTGGCGGGAGTTCTCCGCCTGGCCGGTAATTATGATGAAGCAGAGAAACTCTACCTGGAATGCTTTTCCTACTGGAAGACTCCTGAGAAAAAGATTGATCTCTATATGGGGCTTGGGAATGTGTACCAGGAGATTGGCGATCCCAAACGGGCGATACAGGAACTGGAAAAAGGGCTTAAGGTCTTAAAACGAAGAACTCCCGGGGGACTTGTCTCTACCATCTTCGCTCTCCTGGGTCAGATGTGGGTCCAGCTGATGCACAAAATGTTCCCGTTCTTCATCCGTTCAGTAACATCCGAAAAAAAGCGGGAGCAATTCCAAAAGCAGCTGGTTACTTTTCGAATATTAAATAAGATATACATTTTTGACATTGTGGAAAAGGTAGCCTGGTCCTGCTTTGCTATTTACAACACAGCTCAACGGCTCAAGACCGACTATGACATGAGCCTTGCCTGTGGAGATTATGCAATAGCCCTCATGGGTATGGGATTTCTGGATAAATCGTTCAGGCATTTTAAAAGAAGCGTGGAACTGGGACAACAATCGTCGCATCAGCAGGCGGAGGCTATCGCGCTGCTTCGCCTGGGATTTTACTATATGTTTTCCAACCAGCTTTCCGAAGCAGTAAGCACGTTACAGGAGTCAATCGCCATTTTCAGGAAAATCGGGGAGATGTGGGAACTCTTAACAGCGCTTGGCTCACTTGGCCAGGCTTATTTTCTCATGAGCAATTTTGAAGAATCGGAAAAAGCATATTCCGAAGTAGGGGATTTAGCCGCAGAACTGAATTCGGCCATGCATCTTGGCTGGATGTATTGCAAAGTCCCGTTTTGCCGTTACCTTACCGGTAAAATCGACGGGGAAACAGCAAAAGAATCCCTCTCAGTTGCTATCAACATAAGCAAAAAAGCCCAGGATCTCATGAATCTCTGCATCGTTTACGGACACCTTGCCAACATTGCCGTACGGGAAGGAAACCATGAAGAGGCTGCGGAATATTCAATAGAGATAATGAAAGCGAATAACAACTATAAAGTGATCGTTCCGCATGTAAAGATCTCATTCGTGGACGCTTCGGATGCGGCTCTCTTCGCGCTTGAAAATAAAGCGACCTCAGTACCGGAAAAACGGCTTATTAATATCGCACGGGTTGGTGGAGAAAAAGCGCTCTCCATGGGAAAAAAATTCCCCTACCTGAAAGGTCCTGCCCACCGGGCTATTGCCGGGTATAAATTTTTCGCAAAGAAACAGAAAAAAGCCGAAACGGAATTGGAAAAATCGATTCATATTCTGGAAAATACGCAAAACAGGTGGGAAACCGGTATTGCCTACAACGATGCCGCGACATTGATCCCTTCTAAAAAAGATGAATACAGGGCAAAAGCAAAAAAAATATTCGGAGAGTATAATTTATCGGCCGAGCTGGATCGATTAAAGGAATAAAGTCAAACGGTTGAATTCAAAACATTTAATAGAAATACAACCCTTGCGCGAAACCCCCGATTACGCTCCCATCCTGGCTCACTGGTCTTTTTGTGAATGGTATCTGAACCGGAAAATCCCTTTTCATATCCTGGTAAAAAATTACCAGGTCCGCGCGCGAAACGACACTGTTCCATTATCATTTATCGCGATGGAGAATACTGTTCCCGTTGGAATGGCCTCCCTTAAAAACGATGATCTATGGACGCGAAAAGATCTCAACCCCTGGCTCGCGTCGTTATATGTTCTTCCCGCTTTCAGAAATAAAGGGATAGGCAATATGCTGATAGCTGCAGTTACGGGCAAAGCAAAAGACCTGGGCTTTGATCGTATATACCTTTTCCTGGGGCAATCGGAACAGGGAAAACTGGAACACTATTATTTCCAGAGGAAGTGGAAATTTCTTGAAGATTCTATGGACAATGACGGAGAGAAAACTAAAATATTTTTTTATGAGACTCTTTAATTAATTTTAATCAATTCTTTACTCTTCCATAGTATAGCCGCCCTCAGTAAAGAGCTTGATACATGCCTCTGCCACTTCAGTATCATACATGATCCCTTTGTTCTTAGATATTTCCGCAAGAGCTACTTCAATACCAAGAGCCGGCCGATATGGGCGGTGAGAGGCCATTGCTTCCACTACGTCGGCAATGGCAATAATTTTTGCCTCAATTCTAATTTCATCACCCTTGAGCTGTTGCGGATATCCGGTCCCGTTTATTCGCTCATGGTGCTGGTAAATAATATCCGCCACGGGCCAGGGAAACTCGATCTTTTTTAAAATATCATATCCTACCTGAGGATGGGTTTTTATTAAATTAAATTCTATCTCCGAAATCCGTCCCGGCTTACTTAATATCTCTGCGGGAATAGATATTTTCCCCAGGTCATGAATTACCCCCGACATCCGTATTCCTTCTATGCTGTCCTGGGACAAGTTCATAAACTCAGCAATACTTCTGGCTATGTCGGCCACTTTCCTCTGGTGGCCCGCGGTATAGGGATCCCGTGTTTCAACGGTTTGAGCCATAGCGTGTATGATGCCGCCCATTGCCTTTCGCAGCAGGTTGAGCGTATCCTGCAGCTGATCTTCGGACTTAATACGGTCGGTTATATCCCGGAAAACAATTACCGTGCCAATAAAATCTCCTTTGTTATTTTTTTGGGGAGTAGCGTTAAAATCAACGGGGATTCTCTTTCCGTTATGCGAAACCATATAGTTCCGGTATTTTTCATACAATGCCGAAGAACTTTGATGGACCTTCATTTTTTCTATTACCGAATTTTCAATTGTGGCAACGTTTTTTAATTCTTTATAGATCACATCCTGTTTGGCTGCTCCCAATAAATATTCAGCAGTTGGATTAATATAGGTAATAATATTCGAGGAATTTATTACAATAACTCCATCTCCAATACTGTTGAGAATAGTAGAAAATCGAAGCTCATTTTCTTTTAATGTTCGCTCCATATGAAAACGAACAAGAGCCATACTTATGGCGGCCTTAAGATCATATTTATTTACGGGTTTAACAATATAGCCAAAGGGGTTTGTTTTTTGTGCCCGTTCCAGGGTTTCATCATCGCAAGAAACGGTAAGAAAAATTACCGGGATATAGAGCATCTTATAAATATACTCTCCCGTTTCAATCCCATCCATTTTACCGGCCAGAACTATATCCATGAGTACCATATCGGGTCTTATTTCCTCGGCCCGTTTAATTGCCTCTTCTCCGGTACTGATTATTACCGGCAGTTCATACCCCATCTCAACCAGGTATTCCTGAATCAGGGCTGCTGTTGTTTGATCATCTTCAACAATCAATATTTCTTTTTTTATATCATGTTCTCCCACGATTGGGCCTCATTGTATTAACGAATAACGATCAATAACTTATAAAAAATAACACAAATAAGTATATACCTGAAGAAAAAATTTGCAACCATTAATTTATTTTTTTTGCTGTAATAGAAGGTTATGATAATACAGGACATTCAAAGAATTCAAAATCAAGGCAGGCTAACAAACCGGGCACGAATGCCCGGTCATCGTTAAACGTTCTTATTTTATACTTCGTCAGTTGAATCAATTGGAATTTCCTCAGCAACATCTTCTACGGGCAGAAATTTCTTGTACACCTGGATTGAAATAATTCCGGCAATATACATAAAAAGTCCAAAAATTCCTGAGGTGACAAACATGGAGCTGTAGAAGTCTCCCATATAATCCTGAATAAGCAGCGCTATTACCATACTGAGTGAAACGTTACGGATCCCAATTTCCATTGATACTGCCCGGGTTTGATAATTATTAACACCAATAGCTTTTGTCAATATGGCCCCAAAAAGCATCCCAATAAACGTCAGGCAAAAAACCATTGAGTAAAAATGAACGCCATATCTTTCCGTATCCACAAAAACATGAAGATTGCTTATCACACCAGCCACAATAATAAAAAGTACAGCTATAATTCCAAGCGCAGAGAAAATCGGAGTTGCCTTTTCCGCGAATTTTTTCCATTTATAATTAATGGACATTCCAATAAGAAGAGGTACCAGCACCAGGACAAAAATAGAACCCACAATCATCTTTACCGGCATATTTACTTCCGGAACATTTACGCAGTACAAGGTGAGGATAAGGGGAGTAAAGAAAATGGATAATGCTGTTGAGAATGATGTGAGGGATATTGAAAGAGCAAGATCTCCTTTGGCAAAATAAGTCATTAAATTTGATGTCGCGCCTCCCGGAGTAGAGGTTACCAGGATCATACCAACGTAAATGAACGGATAGTTATCATAAAATCCAAGTAAATGAGCAACCCCAAGGGATACGAGCGGCATTAATCCAAATTGCAGCACTGTTCCAAATACAACGCCCCGTGGTTGTTTTACGACAAGTTCAAAATCCTTGCGTGTCAGTGTCATCCCCATTCCAATCATTACAAGGAATAGCATCGACACCATCGCTATTTTGAAAATTCTATCCATTGCAGATTGATATGGTTTTTTAATAAGCATTGCGAATTCATATTTTACATTTTCGACAGTGCCTGTTATTTTTTTTATAGTAAAGATTGCCTTGTTTTGAAGCAGACTGTCTATTCCAATGTACGGTGAGCCGGAGTCTTCTTTCAATGAATCCATGTCTTTCGGAATTGAAAGCACATAGACCTCTCCGGTAACATTTCTTATTAGATACAGATTATCTTTGTTAAACGCTCCTTGACTTTTATTAGTCTTTAATAACCGAAGGTTCCCATCAAATTCACTTTCAACTGCCGTTTCCCAGGCTAATTTTCGTGAGTCTGCGTTGAGTTTTTCTATTAGAGAAACATCACCTATTCCTTTTGCGACAGCTGATAATTTTTTATAGGTTTCCTCACCTGAAATCCCATTTGAGAAAACCGGATTTGCTGTTATGGCTAAAAAAAATGAACAAAGAACAAACATTAGTGTAAATTTTAAAATCTTCACAAAAAACCTCTCTATATTAATTGAAAATACTGGATTAAGTTGTATTTTTATTACTTATTCATTTATACAAATCAACAAATTTGTCAAGAGTATTTAATGACCGATGGTCATTTTTCCAAAAATAAAATTACATAAGCATCATTAAATTTTGTTTGCGAATCAATAAACATTTTATTATTGCACGTATTTGCTATTCGCAACGAATTACTTCCATCTCCAACACCATTCGAAGTATTCTTATACCAGCTGCCATGATTTTTTCCACTGGCTGCCGCGATTTTATTGGCATTAATCTCTATTTCGTTTGAAATCCGCATATAAGAGGCTGGGTTTGGTTTTGGACTAATTGTTATATGATTTCTTGATGAGAAAAATTTTACAATATCATTCACTCTCCTGTAATCAAAGGCTCCTTTTTTTCCTGATTGTTTCAAAAGTCCCGCCATGCCTGCTAACAATTGCCCTGAATCTTCAATGTGCCTGATCATAAAATTCTTTTGTATATCATCCTTCGCGATTGTTGATTTAATTGCAAAACGGCCGTTATGAGTCATATAGGCGATAATACCTTTTTTGGTGTCATTGATTCTTTTAATGACATCATTGATTGTATCATTTGTCTTATAATCAATCCGGAAAAAATTTTCATGTTTATCATTTGTTACAAAAGTTACCGTTCCATTGATGCCGATCCAAGATGACGGGTTGAGTCTATTTTCCCCGGATACTTTATAAATTGCCGTGTTCTCTTCTATTCCATCATTATTCAGGTCATAATTACCTTCCGGATTATCACCCATTATTTCATGATTGAAAAAATTAATATTTGTTTCTCCATACAGATCAAATCCATCTTTATGCATCTCATTTACCAGGTCTATAAGATCAAGTGTAAATAAATTTAGATTATTTATTATTTCATCTATCCTTGCCGCAACATCTTTATCTACTTTTCCCCGTAGGTCATTGAAATGATTATACAGCTGCCGTATTTCAACAGTTAGATCGATAGCCCGTTCTTTCGCGGCTTCCCGCACTGATGATTCTTCCGGATAAATAGAAACTTCATGCCAGCCGTTCCAAAACGCATAAAGCCGCTCCGCGAGAGTTACGCATGAAGGAAAACTTTTCGTTTTGAACCGGTGTTGTAATAATTTAATTCTATTCTTTCTGGCGATGATTGATGAGTAATGCTTTAAAACATTATCAAGAGCTAAATCCATAACACCAAGATCCCGCCCTCCAACCAGTTCCGGATCGTTCCTTTTTAAATCATCTCTAAGCATCATTGCCGCACCAAAAATTGAAAGGCCGCGAATAGTTACTGTTGGATCAATATTATTTGGAGGAGTTGGTGATCTTGAATCAATCAGTCCAAGATCAGTTAAAACGCTTCCGGTTCCCACATTTTCCAGCCAGATTTGATGAGGAACGATTGTTTCCAGGATAAGATTATTCCTGCCTCCTTTGGATGCCCGGACGTTTACTGTTGTATTATTTATTTTGTCAATAATTCTATCCGGAGTATCCCCCGCTGAAATATTTATTTCTATTCCATCAATTCTAATTACCTGGTTCTGTGGAGAGCGATAACCGGAAGCATTCATGGAAGATGACAAAATTTGGTTTGTTCCCCAGAATATTTCATTTCCGGGGACGTTCGCTGTTATATACATATCTTTTGCAATCTGTCTTTTTATGTTACCGGTATTTCCTCTGTATTCAACTCTAATTATGGCCCCTTCATCATACACCGCCAGGAATGGAGTTTCTTTTGTTTCATGTCCCCCAAAAATATATTTTCCTGAATCATCTTTCGCGTTCGCTACAGTAATCATTTCCTCTATAAGATCATCAATCTCAATTGAAATATTATTTTTTTGATTGGCATTAAATGTGCAATGTCCGCCCTGGACAGTAAGGACACGCAAGCGTTGAAGAATTTTTATCATGGATTTAACACGATGTTCTGCAGTTCCTAATTTTATTTCGGCATCATTTATATGCTTACGATATAAATCAGTTTGCGACATTTGCATTTGATACAGCATCCGGTGAATTTTATTATCACCAAATCCCGGGCTGCTAATAATAATAAAACATAGTATTATTAAAAATTTTCTTAACATATAAAAATCCGGCTTCTATTTTTTTAAGTATTTAATCTTGTTCCGTTTCGCTTTTATTAATGAATAGTGCATCAAAACATTATCAAGAGCTGACTCTAAAATGCCAAGATCCTGTATTCCAAGACGCGCTGAATCGTTCCTCGCTAAATCATCCCTGATCTGAATTGCCATTTCAAAAATCGATACGCCGCGAATAGATACTGCAGGATTAATATTATTTGCCGGACTTAAAAATTTCGGATCAACCAGTCCAAGATCAGCCAAAACGGTTCCGCTTCCCATGTCTTCAAGCCAGACTTGATGAGGAATTGTTGTTGTTAAAATGAGATTATTACGGTTTCCAATGGACGCCTTGACATTTAATTTAGCATTATTTATTTTATTGACAATCATATTCAGGTTACCGCCTGGAGAAATATGGATCTCTGTCCCATCAATTTTAATTACTTGATTCACTAAAGATTCATATTTTGAGGAATTCGTGCTAGACAATAAGACCTGGTTTGTCGCCCAGAATATCTCGTTCCCGGGTATATTTACGGTTATATATACATCCTTTGCGATTTCTCTTTTTATTTTACCGATATTCCCCCTATAATCAACTCCAATTGCCGCGTCTCCTTGATTACCTGCACTTAGAGTCTGATATATCGGGATGAATGGAACTCTTTTTGTTTTATATCCTCCAAAAATATATCTGCCTAATTTGTCTTGTGCGTTTGCAATATCAATCATCTCCCGGAGAAGCTGTTTTACTTCAATCGCAATAAGCCTTCTTTGATGATAATTGCACGTACCATGCGCGCCTTTTAAAGTAAGTACGCGCAGGCGTTGAATAATTCTAACAATATATTTTATTTTAAGTTCTGCCGTTCTTAATTTCAACTCCGCGTCATATATATGCTTAACATAAAAATCCGTTTGAGACTGTTGTATGCGAGAAAGCTTTTTACCAATAGTATCTTCACCCGGAACCGGGCTGCCGATAATAAAAACGAGGCCTATTATTATTTGAAATTTAAAAAAATGATTCTTTGGCATATAAAAATTCCTGCGTTATTGCGTTATTATATATATCGGAATTTTATATTTTCAGATTAATAATAAAATTTACCCGGGTTTTTAATTAACTATTTTTTCTTCATAGTTTTCACTAAGCGGCATTCCCATAATTGCTCTCCCGTAGTTTGTCTTCAATAAATCTTTGCATCTCTTCTTTCCCCGGCAATTCCAGCTGATACATGGAGACAAAAAGATTATTATCCATGCCGGCCAGGGCGTATTCCATTAGCGCGTTATCCTTGTTTGTGCAAAGCAAAATTCCAATTGGCGGGTTATCCCCTTTCGTCATCATGTTCCTTTTATACCAGGAGACATAGGTGTTGAGCTGTCCAATATCTTCATGATTAAACTCAGAAAGTTTCAGATCTACAAGCACATGACATTTGAGAATCCGGTGGTAGAACACCAGGTCTACAAAATTATACTTATCACCAATAAGAACTCGCTTTTGTCTGGCTTCAAAACAAAAACCATGTCCCAGCTCCAATAGAAACTCCTGAATGTTGTCCAACAATTCGTCTTCAAGGTGTGACTCGCTCATCACTTCTCTGGCTTTTAATCCGAGAAATTCAAATACATAGGGATCCCGTATATTTAAAGATGCCTCTACCTGCTCTGCCGTTTGATGAGCCAGCTCTGATAGTTTTTCTTTATTGAGAGAAAGACCGGACCGTTCGTAGTACAGACTGTTTATCTGACGTTTTAATTCCCGGACCGACCAGTTGCCGCGTATGCATTCAACTTCATAGAATGTTCGTTTGGTGTCGTCATCAATAGCAATAAGTAAATCCAGGTGGCTGAATGAGAGTTTAAAAACAAGATTATTTTGGTGTTTTAATTGGGGAGACACCGTCTCCCCAATTAAAACATGCTCATTCAACCTGAGGTCCGCTTCCAATTGGGGAGACACCGTCTCCCCAATTAAAACATGTTCATTCAACCTGAGATCTGCTTTCAATTGGGGAGACAGTGTCTCCCCAATTTGCGGGTATACCTTATAAAGCTGTCGATAACGGTTTAGTTCTCTCTTCTGGGTACGAGGAATATCGCTTAAAGATTGAGAAAGTTTTTCAATTAACTTATCCCCATATTTGGCTCTATCACTCCCTAAAATCTCATATTTATGAATATATCCGCCAATAAGCCAATTTCGCAAAGTCAAACTGACATTAACTGCAGAACTTGCTTGTTTACTTAACTCCTTATCAACCTGTTGAATACCGGCAATCAGGCCATTGAAATCCATATTGTGTTTTTTGTTGTTCATACGTTCCCCCTTATTAATAGAGCATCATTTTAGGGGAAAAAGTAACAAACTTTTTTTGGGAAAAGGGAAAAAATTGAAGTTTATGCTATTTCACATCTTTTTTATCTGTAATACGCTTTATCTCTTTATCAAAATCAGAAAGATAGTCTTTATCCTGTTGAATCCGGTAATCCTTATATTCCTGTTCAGCCTTGAGTTTGGCTTCCAACGCACTGACTTTGCCCTTATCCTGCAATATCGGATAACTCGATAATTCCAAAAAATTATGCAAAAATTCAATCCAGTCCGTCATTTTCATTACAATCTGACGCTGCGCTCTGTTTTCCGCCAGATCAAGATATGCTGAGACGATCTGGTTCAGTTCCTTGATGTGGGCTTCACTCAGATAGTTCTTAGCAACGGCAACATCGGATTTTAAAATTTTACCCTCCGGCGCGTGTTTCCAGTTGGTCAGGCCCATGTGAAGTTTAGCAGCATCTGCTGAATCATAAATCATTTCAGCTGCTGTTTTTCCGGTGATTGCCCAATGCAGTTTGTTCTGGACCGCAGCGAAAAAGTCTTTTGAAACAGGTGAGTTTTTATCATAATCTGCGGAGAGGGCATATATATCAGTAATTTTTTGATAAAAGCGCCGCTCGCTTACACGGATTTCCCGGATACGTTCAAGGAGTTCATCAAAATAATCTTTCCCAAAGACCCGGCTGCCCTGCTTGAGGCGTTCATCGTCCATTACAAAGCCTTTTATGATGTATTCTTTCAAGGTTTTGGTAGCCCAGATACGGAACTGTGTGGCCTGGTAGGAGTTTACACGGTAGCCTACGGAGATTATGGCGTCGAGGTTGTAAAAATCAAGATTTCTTGCGACCTGTCTTTTGCCCTCTTCTTGAACTACTCGAATTTTTCGAGCAGTTGCTTTTTCATCCAGTTCACCGGACTTAAAAATCTCTTTCAGATGATACGTAATAGTATGACTCTCAACACCAAAAAGTTGGCCCATAGCTTTCTGCGTAAGCCACACGGTTTCATCCTGTAAGACAACATCAACATGAATGTCTCCATCTGCTGAGGTATAAAAAAGAAAATTTTGATTTGTCATACTATTATTCATGAAGCGAAACTCCTTCTTTATTATATTCAACGCAGGATTAAGCACTTATCAAATGTATAGGTCAATTTAACCGGCTATATGTTTTGGTCAAGAAAAAAATAATTTCAGGAGGGAAAAACAACAAAAAACCCCTCAATTTTTCATATATTATTTAAAAATACCCCCCAAAAAACCAAAAAAAACCCAATTTCCCATATCTAAACGCCGTAACATCTCAAAAACTAATGGACAAATAACTTGATTTTCGTATGATTACCCCCTTATAATCAGAAAGAAAGTGTAAATGTGACGGGTAGCACCCAGCAAGCATTAATTCTGCATTGGCCTCATCCTTTCCCAAAAAAGATGATAAGATAATAAATGAGGGTCATATTTTCATATTAACCGGAAACAAGTTACCATACATGGAGGAAATATAAATGTATAATTTAGGAATCAATATTGGGTCATCGAGCATAAAAGCCGTTCTCCTGGAGGGCAAAAAGATGCTATGGCAAAAAGTTGTGGACCATGAAGGAGATTTTCTGGAAACCCTGAAAAATACACTGGCAGAGAGTAATCTGCCCGAAGATGTACAGGGAATCGTAACCGGAACAGAAGGCCGGTATCTACTCCACATGAACAACGTCATTGAATCGATATGTGTAGAAGAAGCGCTGTCGCGGCTGGAAGAAAATGTAGACGCTGTAGTCTCTCTTGGCGGCGAGGACTTTGTAGTATATACAATAGACTCGGACCAAAAAATAATAACCAGTTTTTCCGGAAACAAATGCGCGTCCGGAACAGGAGAATTCTTCAAGCAGCAGCTGGGCCGGATGGATATGGACCTGGGCGATGTGGCAAAAACATCTTCCGACTGTAAAGTCTGTTCACTATCTGCCCGGTGCTCGGTATTCATGAAAAGTGACTGTACTCATAAACTGAATAAAGGAGAGGCCACAAAGGGCGATATCGTACTTTCCTTAACCGATGTCATGGCAACCAAAGTGGTAGACTTTCTAAAAAGAGCCCGGTTGAAAACAGGACGGGTACTACTGGCCGGCGGCGTAACCCGGAACCAGCACCTGGTAAAATTCGTAAAAGAAAAACTGCCGGAAGTAGAATTTATAATACCGGAAGAAGCATCTTATTTCGAAGCATACGGCGCGGCACTACTCGCTGAAAAATCAGGAAGCGCCATACCGCAGCTTGATGAATTATACAAGGCGCATAACATTGAATTTGATACATACAGCAGCCTTGAAACCGCAGAAGGAAAGATCACTTATGTAGAGCCCAAAAAAGGGAAAGCAACACCGGGACGGGAATACATACTGGGAGTAGACGGCGGATCAACAACGACCAAGGTGACCTTGATAGATTACGAGACCGACGAGATCGTAGCATCATATTACGGCCGGACACATGGCGACCCCGTAGCATCGGTAAAAGAATGTTTAAGAGAAGTAAAGAAACAACTAAAGGAAGATATTGGAGATGAAAAAATTAATATTTCTCTTGTATCAACAACGGGATCTTCGCGGGAGATCTTAGGGGTTTTTCTTGAAACCCCGGCGGTTTATAACGAGATTATCGCCCATGCCGTAGGAACAACATATTTTAAACCGGAAATCGATACCATATTTGAAATAGGCGGACAGGATGCCAAGTATGTGCTCCTCAAAAATAAGGTACCCATTGACTATGCCATGAATGAAGCCTGCTCCGCGGGAACGGGTTCCTTTCTTGAAGAGTCCGCCTCGGGCGACCTGAATATCACCGATGTCAAAGAGATAGGAGAAATCGCGGTACAGGCAGATGCTCCGTTAAAATTCGGAGAGCAGTGTTCGGCCTTTATCAATTCCGATATACGAAAAGCAATCCAGCAGGGAGCAACAAGGGAAGATATTACTGCGGGAATTATCACCTCAATTGTATCGAACTATCTTAACCGGGTAGTAGGAAACAGGACTATTGGTGATAACATAGTATTGCAGGGCGGGGTTGCCCTGAATAAAGCGGTACCCCTGGCATTTGCCATGCTGCTGGACAAAGAAATCACCATACCGCCAAACCCGGAACTTCTTGGCTGCTTTGGCGTAGGGCTCCTTGCCAAAGAAAAATGCGCCGACGGATTTATCCAAAAAGGCAGTTACGACATAGACACCATTATCAATTCCGAGATCGTTTATGAAAGAGAATTCGAGTGTAAGGCGTGTGATAACTACTGCCCAATCCGTGTGCTGAACGTAAACGGCAACAAGTATATGTTTGGCGGCAGGTGCAACAAGTACACCAACATGAGAAAAAAGAAGAATTTTGATGATGCAAAAGTCTTTAATTATATAGATAGACGGGACGAGTTACTATTCACTGAATGCGCTCCGAACAAAGAAACCTTTGTTAAAAAGAAAGATATTGTAGTAGGAATGCCAAAAGCATTCTCAATCTATACCCTGTGGCCGCTCTATTCCTGGTTCTTTCATACTCTTGGAATAGAAACAAAGATCTCCGAAGAGATATGCCATGAAGGTATAGCCCGGACCGAAGGTTCTTACTGTTTTCCAGCGGAAATAGCCCACGGAGCAGTACAGGATATTGTTAATGCCGGCCATGATTATATTTTCTTACCCCACTTCAGGGATCTGGAAAGTTATGAAGAGCATGGAAACGCGAACTTCTGTCCCATTACCCAGGGCTTGCCGTATTATATCAAAAAAGCCTTTCCTGAAGTACCGGAAGAAAAACTGTTAACTCCCGTAGTCAGTTTTATGTACGGAGATAAAAAGGCGCTTGAGTCTTTTGTAGAAATGGGTAAACAGTTAAATGTTTCTGAAAAAGACGTTAAAAACGCGTTTAAGATTGGTGTTGAAAAACAAAAAGAATTCTGGAAAAAATACCGTGAAACAGGAGTGGAAGCACTGCAAAAAGCAAGAGAACTGGATCAGCCGGTTATAGCCGTTCTTGGCAGACCGTATAATGCTTTTACTCGTGACGCGAATATGGGTATTCCCGTTAAATTTACCAGCCGTGGATATTCAGTAATTCCTTTTGATATGCTGCCCTTTGAAGATTGTGAAATATTCGACAATATGTACTGGTACTATGGCCAGCAGGATATGAAGGCCAGTGTAATGCTCAAAGATGAAGACAATATCTTTGTTACGTTTGTATCAAACTTTTCATGCGCTCCGGACTCGTTTATGCTCCATTATATAAAATGGGTCATGGGCACAAAGCCCTTTCTTATCCTGGAACTCGACTCTCATTCAGCAGATGCCGGGGTAGACACCAGGGTTGAGGCCTTCCTCGATATTATTGAAGGATACAAATCCAAACTGGAAGTTGTTAAGGAAGAACGCTACGACAATGGGCTGCGCTTTATCAACAATGGTAAAGACAAGCTCCATATTATGGACACGAAAAACGACAAGCGAATTGAAATATTCGGCAACAAAAAAGTAAAGATGCTGCTTTCAAACATGGGCCGTCTTTCTGCCGAGCTGCTGGCGGCTTCGGTACGGCATGTTGACATTAACGCCGATGCCATGCCATTGCCCGACACCTTTACCCTGCAGCTGGCGCGGAATCATATGTCCGGAAAGGAATGTCTGCCTTCGCAGCTGGTATTGGGCAGCGGACTGAAATATTTCACTTCGGAAAAATACCGGAAAGATGAAATTTATCTCCTCTTTGTGCCCACAACAACAGGCCCCTGTAGAACAGGTCAGTACTTTGTATTTTATGAGAACCTGTTCAAAGACATGAAGATGGAAAATGTTCTTGTTGTAACTCTTGATTCGGACAACTCCTACAACGAGCTGGGCCCCGAATTCACCAAGAGCGCCTGGTGGGGAGTTATTATTGCCGACTATATGAAGGATGTGGAAACATCACTCAGAACCTGCGCCGTAGATCCTGAAGTGGCAATGGCCAAGTATGATGAATTGTGGCAGGGGCTCATTGACATAGCGGAAAAGGATATGGCTAAAACTATTCCCGCGCTTAAGAATATAGCTCATGAGATTGCCAAGATTCCGCTGAAACAAAAGATGGAAGATACTCCCAAAGTACTTGTTGTTGGTGAGATATACGTAAGAAGGGACGACTTTGCCGTTGATGAACTTACCCGTCTCTTTAGCAAGCGGGGAATTATTGCCAAATCATCCGGTATTAGTGAATGGATCTATTACTGTGATGCCTGTAGAAAGCACGAGATCTTAAAACGGTACAATCTCCTGCCCTGGTATAAAAAAGCATTTTCAAAAGAGCTGCGTGAGCTTGCGGCCTGGAGAATCGAAGAAGTATATAAGCATAATGTTGATAAGAAGGTTAAGAACGCTCTTAAAGAGACAAACCTTATTCCCGACACTCCTCACGATATGGAAGAGATTATTGACAACGCGGAAAAACACTTTGTTTCCGATGAACTCTATTCGGAAATTACCGTGTCCAGCGGTGTGGCTTCCACTGCCATGATGAAGGATTATTCCGGTGTGGTAAATATATCACCATTTGCCTGTCTTATTGGAAGGGTCATTGAGGGGCTTATTACTCCATGGGCCAGAGAAAGAAAATATCCTGTTATATCCGTAGAGATAGACGGGAACATTCTTCCGCCGAATATCGTGAGCAAACTGGAGATATTTATGCTGAATGTCCTGAGATTCAGGAAAGAGCCCGATTCTTCGGAATTTGTTGAGAAAGAAGGCGATGATGTTGTTACCTTCAGCAGGCAGATTATTAAAGATTAAGTTTGACAAATAAGACTCTTTTTAGTATATTAAATAAATACCTCCCTTATATAAGGGAGGTTATTTTTTGTCCGAATATGGAATTTCAATGAAAATCAACACTACAATAGTGTTTTCTCTGTTCCTGATCCTGTTAGTGCCGGTTCTTCCGGTATATTCACAGGCTCCGGAGGAAGCAAAACCGGAAATAACAGAGAATAAAAAAGCCGAATCCGGGCAAAATGACCCTATTGTTACTCCAACAGGCCTCTATTTACGGGCAATTGTTCCGGGTTGGGGCCAGTTTTATACGGAATATTCTTTTAGAGGATGGGTCTTTTCCGGATCCTTTGCTCTTTCGGGCGGTTTTTTAGCCTGGGCTATAATAAACCAGAGATCTACCGCCAATGAATACAGCAGCCTTCCGCTCTATACATCCCAGGCGGTTTTTAATGAAAAATGGGAAAACCATAAAGCTGCCAGCCGGATTTTACTGGGAGCGGCTATTTTAACTGCTGCTGTTTATATCGCGAATTGGGTGGATATTTTGTTTTTTAATAAATATTCAGTATATTGTAACCAGGAACCATCTATCGCACGGAAGGGGCAGCAGGATAGAACATATGTACATTTTGATATATGGGAAAACAGCAGCAACTCATTTGAGCGGGGAATAAGTCTTTGCCTGGGAAAAAAATTCTAGTTATTGAGATAAGAATCATCAAGGATCGAATTAATGAAAAAGATGCATCATAGTAAATATTTCTTTATCGCAGCGCTGATTGCGCTGATATTCTCATGGGGCTGTTTTGAGGGTATGCGCAATAATCCCAACGATCTAAACGGCTCTGCCTATACCGGTCCTGCTGATCAGCGGGAGTGGACGATTATGATCTATCTCGATGGCGATAATGACCTTGAATACTACGCGCTAGGGGACTTCAATGAAATGGAACAGGGTATTGCCGACGCGATAAATGCCGGGAACAGCGATATCAACGAGAATATTAATATCCTGGTTCTCCTGGACCGGTGGAAATCCGGCACCAGCAGGTCCACCGAATCAGGCGGAGGCAATTGGTCCGATGCCAGGCTCTACCGCATCCTGCCCGACCAGGATTCCTACTACTTTGGCTCTGAACGGCTCGATGACGGCGGTATCGGTGCCGGGCATGTTTCTCCCTGCGGTGAAATAAATATGGGTGATCCTGCTACGCTGAGCTGGTTTATTAACCATGGAAAAACATACTTTCCCGCAGAAAAATACTCGTTAATTCTCTGGAATCACGGAGCCGGTGCCGCGAAAAAATCGGGCGGCATGGGGATATCCGGAAAACAGGTTTGCCAGGACAGCGACAACGGGGATGACTACCTTTACCTGGATGAAATCCAGCAGTCCGTTTCCGCCAGTTTCAGTTCAACCAATAAACTGGATATTCTCGGGTTTGATGCCTGCTATATGGGTATGATTGAAATTGCCTATGAATTCAGGAATCTTGCCGATTATATGGTTGCTTCCATGAACTGGGAGCAGACCGACGGATGGGACTATGAATATATGTTTGAGAACATGAAAGATTCCCGTGACGAACTGTTAATTACTCCGGAAAATCTTTCTATTCTCTGGGTTGAAGCGTACCAGGATAATATTGAAAATGATTACGGCAGAAAAAACGGCCAGACGTTGTCTTCGGTGAAGCTCTCGGAAATGGAAAACCTTAAAAGCAAGGTTGACCTCCTTGCGGCTGCCATTGACAGTGAAAATAAAAAAAGTGCTCTTGAAACAACCAGGGATAATTCCGTAGACTTTTATGCTGATGATACCCCTGGCGATGAAACCACTTTATCGAGATATTTTCCCTTTTACGATCTTTATGATCTTTGTAGTGATATAAGCAATGATTCCGGCAGCAGTTATAGCTCCGGTTTAAAAACTGCCGCAGACAATGTTATTACAGCCCTGGCCTCGTCAATCGTTTATTCTTATGGAGAAGTCGGCAGCGGGACCGACGGAAATAGTCAGAGCTATTATTACGGAGCAGGCAGCTCTACGAAAAGAGGCTTATCCATATTTTTCTCCCGTGGCAATCTTATTCACAACAGCAATTCTCATTACGCTTACCAGTATTGGTATACCAGTTACGACCTCATTACCCTGGCAGGAATCAATTACGGCAATGTCGACTTCTGCACCTATGACAATGACGGTACTGTTGAAACATGGCTTGAGCTAATGGAAAAATGGTACGACTCCGGTAATACCATTTCCCCATCAACATTTTAATTTGCAGGGTAGAGGCATGCCTCTACCCTACAAATTAAAAATAAAAACTTAAAGAAGTATAATACATAAAATCATTATGGAACTGCCCAAAATCGGAATTTGCGGTATCACCCGCTACATAGGCCAGCATCATGCCTGCGGTGATATCCAGGTTTTCCATCATGTTGTATTTCAAAGAAGGGCTAAAAAAGAATCCTCCCTCTTCAAGATCAACAATAGTAAAAAGATCGCCTCGCAGCAGGGCATAAAACTCATATCCCAGGGCAAGACCTATGTAATGCCGGTTATAGGTTATTAACTGGTTTGATAATAAAAAGTAATTATCCTGGGTAGTGCCGGTAAAAAAACTCTGAACCATAGCGGTCTTTAATTCGGTATTATGATTCAGGCTGTTGCCGTTATAAAAATATTCGAATAGAACAGAAAAACTGTTTTTAAAACTATAATCATACCCAAGATTTGCCTGGAAGTACGGTTCCCGTTCCTGCGCGGCGTCTTCGGGATTTGAATAAATACCGCTTCCCCGGAGCGCTCCGTCAAATAGAGTCGTGGATACGTCTACCCCGGCCGTAACCCTGCGGGAGACCCATCCGCACAGGGCAGCAACATCCGTATCTTTAAGGCCCACCTTAAACCTGGCAAGGCTGTTGCTGTTCTTAAGGCTTATCTCAGAAATTTCGTTGTTGTATCGTTTCTGACTGTATACCAGGGAGAGTTCCATTAACTCGGAAAAATAATAATCCAGTTTAAGGGCATCGGTCCCTTTTTGTTCTTCCGCTCCTTCCACAAAAGTGGGAGATACGGGGCTTAGAATATCAAGGGGATTCCAGAGACGGCCGCTGCCGAAACGGATCTGCTGCCGGCCGATTGTCATGGTAAGGTCACTGATGGTAATCTTTGCCCAGGCGCGGTGCAGTTTGGTCCGGTAATAGATGTCTTCATTATAGTAAGGATCCCAGGACATATCAACAAGATCGTTGTACCCGGAGTCCCGCCAGTAGCTGTCGAATTCATAGCTTTTGTTAAAGCTGCTGAGAATTATTTCGTTATCGTAATCAACATGGACCAGGAGAAAATCGGCATACTTGAATTCCGGGGTAAGGCGGATTCGTTTGAGATTGGTAGGCATGTGTTTTTTTTCTGTTGTAAGAGAATTATCGCCATAATAGGTATCGGTTGTGGTATAGACAAAAAGATCTTTGTACTGCCCGCTTATTTTAAAACCGGGACCATCTTCGGAAAATATATCATCATCGCCCTCTTCTTCGGACTCGCTCTCGTCTTCGGACTCGCCGTTTTCAGCGGCAGTCTCTTCAGTAATTTCGGCGTCAGCCTCGTCAGCGGGTTGAGAAAACGACGGGATGGCTGTGGTGAATATCAGCAGTGCCGCCGTTACCAGAGCGCTAATAAGTTTTATCATATTCATTGTGTCCTCCTGGAAACAGAGAAATTATTAATTGTAAATTGTTAATTAAAAATTGCTAATGATCCCTTCAGGAGTAAACTCCTGTTCATAAAATCCCAACATTAATAATTAACAATTATCAATTTACAATTAACAATTTTCCCCTCTTGCGCCCCTCCGGGGGTTGGGGGGGCAAGAAGGAACAGGCTTCCAGCATTAATTCGCGTAATTTTTCCGTTCATCGGAGCTGATATTACCATCAATAAGATGAACCAGCCGCTCAGAGCGTTCCATAACCATTCCGTCATGGGTAGAGAATAAAAAGGTAATCCCTTTTTTCTTATTCAGATCGTGCATAAGATCCAGCAGGCTTTTACCCGTAGACTGGTCCAGGTTTGCCGTAGGTTCATCGGCCAGGACAATAGCCGGTTCCGAAACAATGGCCCGGGCAATGGCAACCCGCTGCTGCTGGCCGCCGGACAACTCTTTAGGCAGGCGGCTAATCATGTCGCCAAGACCTACTTCATTGAGCATGGCAGCTGCGCGTTCCTGTCTTTCTTTTTTATCAATACCCTGGAGAAGAAGAACATACTCGACGTTTTCGAGAGCCGAAAGAACAGGGATAAGATTGTACGCCTGGAACACAAACCCGATCTTTCTAAGCCGCAAATCGGAAAGCTCTTTTGGGGTCATTTGCGCCAGGTCTTCACCTCCAACAACAACCGAACCTTTCGAAGGTTTGTCCAGTCCGCCGATAATATTCAGCAGGGTGGTTTTCCCGGAACCCGAAGGCCCGGCAATAGCGGAGAACTCTCCGGCTTCAATGGAAAGACTGATGTCCCGTACAGCGTGAACAGCGATCCCGTTATTTTCGTAGTCTTTAACAAGACTTTTTATTTCTATAATACTCATAATTGCCTCACTTTCTTAAATATAATTTAACGCTTCAAGCGGTTTAATTCGAGCCGCTTTAATCGCCGGGTAAATTGCCGCGATCACTGTGGTAATAAAAACAATGGTAACAGCCAATACAATATCAAAGAGTTTGATTACAGGATAAATAACACCGCCTGTGCCCCAGGCTCTCATTGATTCCATGTAAAAGGATAAATCTATTCCCGTAATTTGAAGGATAAATATTAAAAGCAAACCCAGACCAATTCCGAGAACAAGCCCAACAGCACCAAGGTTAATGGCCTCAAAAATAATCATAAAGGAAATACTTTTTGGCCGGGTACCAATGCATTTCATAACGCCAATTTCATGAAAGCGTTCCATAATGGCCATAATCAGGGTATTGGCTACTGAAAAGATAACCGTGATAAAAACAATGGAGAAAAAAACAACCATCATCTGGTCGAAGAGCTTCACAGCTCTAACCAGGCTTGGGGCCATATCTTCCCATGTAAGAACCTCAAGAGAGCTGTCGCTGATGGCTCCAACAAGAGATTTTTTCACCCCATTAACATTGTCCTTATCTTCGGTGATTATAGTTATTTCCGATATATTCTTCCCAATACCGGTAATTTTCTGTAGTTTTTCAATACCAATGAACACAAAGAACTTATCGAAACTGTCAACGGGACTGGCATAGATCCCTTTAACAGTCATAGCCGCGCTGCTTATTTCGCTCTTATTGTCCTGGATCATTAAGACCAGCTTATCCCCAAATCCCAGGTCCAGGGTCTTTGCCATTGTTTTTGATATAAGAATATCATTACCTGTCCTGCTGTCCAGAAATTCGCTTCCGTCTTTTTTCGATGTATACGAATAAAGACTGGTAACTTTCTTTTCCATTTCAGGATCTATTCCCACAACGAGAACACTGCGGGAAGCTTCACTGGACCGCGCCATACCTTCCATTTTCACCCGTGGAGCAAAACTGGTTACGGACTTATTCGCCTTGATTGTTTGATACAGTTTTTCTCCGGCCTCAAAGTTAAGTTCCAGTTTCATATTATCATTGTATCCCGCGCGATGTATGGCAACATGCCCCAGGGACGTACTGATCGTATTCTCAATCATCTGGGTATTCATGCCGTTCATAAAACCCATGGAAAAAATCATGGCGAAAATTCCCAGGCCGATAGAAGAGATCACTACCAGGGACCGCCGTTTATGCCGCCAGAGATTCCTCCAGCTCATCAATATAAATATCTTCATTGTTATACCTCTTTTACAAATGTCTAATAGCTTCAATAGGATTCAGTTTCGAAGCTTTTCTTGCCGGAACGATCGAGAACAGCAGTGATAACACAAAGGTTAGCCCCACAGTTACCGACACATTTAACAGAGTTATCTTCGCGGGAAACTTCACCGAAGAAACTCCCCAGACAGCCATTTCTTCGGCATACTGAGGGATTTCAATAGGACTCACCTGGAAATAATACCCCAGAGAAGCCCCCAGGATCAACCCAAGAGTAACACCAACAAGGGTGATAAAAACCGATTCAAAAAGGACCATAGCGATAACCTGCCCCGGCTTTGTCCCAATGGCGAGCATGATCCCGAATTCCCTGATCCTCTCAAAGACTGCCATCTGGATAGTATTCAGAATACCAAAGGCCACAACCATAAAGAGAATGAAGTCGAAAATATAGGCCCCAATGTCATCCATAACAATAAACTGAACCATTTCCGGCATCAACTCATCCCAGCCCATAACTTCCATTTCCCTGGCTTCCGATACAATTTCGGATATCCCGGTTTCTTCATCGAATTCAACTTCTTCCGGGATTTCGTCAATGGCAGCCTCAGCACTTGTACTGCTCCCAGCTTGCGCCTTTTTTCCTTTATTGATGAATTTTTCAATATCATTTCTTACGCTTTCAATATCACTCGAATCTTCCACCCGCACAACAATAGAACTAATGTTTCCCATCATGGAAAACGTCTCCATTGTCTGTTCAAGGGGCATAATAATCAGGGCGCGGTCATATTCCGGGTTCCCCGATTTAAAAAGCCCAACAATTGTAAGGAATTCCGAAGCGGTTGAACCATCCTGGCCCTGCGAAACCATTGCCACCGTATCGCCAACACCAGCACCAAGATTATTTGCCAGGACATTTCCCAGGACGATATTCGTTTTATCCCCCGGTTCAAGGTAACGGCCGCCGGACAACATGGTCTTTTTATTATAAATGGTACTAACGGTCTTCTCTTTTTGGGGGTCAACCCCCTGGATCAAGGCGCCTTTTGTTATCCCTTTAAAGGAGATAAGTCCGCCTGCATGAACCCGCTTGCTATAAGCAACAATCTTAGGATTCTTTTCCAGTTCCCCAATCAATTCATTTGACGCTTCAAAACAATAACCCAGGGTTTTATTATCCCAGAATCCTTTTTCATGAATCTGGATATGCCCCGTGTTCACCGCAACGGCGTCCTCTATCATCTGGTCGTGACCACCCCTGGCCCAGGCATTCATCATGATTATCACGGTGGAGCCTACGACTATTGTTAACAGGGTAAGAATGGTCCTTCGTTTATTCTTCCATACGTTTCGCCAGGCAAGCCGGACGACAATGGCAAGATTTTGTTTTGTATCCATATCCCATTATCTCCTTTTCAGGTTTTGTAAGGTAAACTTTCTAGCCGGAATAGCGACATTGAATCTAGCTTTTTTGATTACCATCATGGTGTAGCGGTTTCTCTTCTTAACGGTCTTCATAACCATTTTAGTAGGAATGACCCTGTCGTGCATTTTTTTGAACCTGCTGTAGGTCATAACTTTTTTAAGAACACCGCGTTCATTATAGAACTCTTCTTTAACCGGAAGTATGTCTTTAACCCTGGCGTAGTATGTTATTTTACCCCAGACAACAGCGGCGCCCGGTTTTGGCGTGAGTTCCACTTTGTAGCACAAATTGCCTCTCACAGCCACCTTACCCACCAGGTTATGGGTATAGTCTTCTATCTTACTTGATTCTTTCACAATGTCGTCATTGGAAAAATCCGAACCCATCCAGGACTGCAGCATCATGGAAGGAGATATTTTAATAACCTTTGACAGTTTTGGAACATAGTGCCGCATGGTTTTATTTATCAAAAGAAAACGGTTTCCCGCGTCTTTTTTAGGAGCAGTAATTTCCGTAAAGGTCTTCTTTTGTTTCCTGCTTTCCCAGGTCTTCATTTTCATGGTTCTTTTCCATCTCCTGGTTTTGATGGTAATGGAATACAAAGCGATCTGGGTATTGCCTCTCATGGCGTCTTCCGACTTTTTAACAATCTCTTTACCGGTGAGCGCGAAACTCGCACCCTGGCTTACAAATAAAAAAACCAGGCCAAATGCTATCACACTTAAAAATCTTTTTGGTCTCATTGAGATCCTCCTGAATTTAATTTCAGCTTCTTTCTTCCTTTGTCCGAAAGAAGCCCGTTGAATAGAGTTTTGAGAAACCCCTCAATAGCGGGGATAAGTTGAAATCGCGATTTATCATATATGTAATGCAGCCCAATCCCGTCCAATGAAGCGACAAGATAGAGGGCTACGGATTCGGAATCGGTATCCGCTCTAAAAATGCCCGACTCTTTACCTTCTTCAATAATGGCGGCAGTAGCCTGCCGCATTCCTTCGAGAAAAGAATCAAAAATATTTTTCAATTCGTCTGAAGCGCCACGGATGTGAACACCCCAGATTTCCATATACACAACCATCAACATTTCAATGGAATCGATATCTCTCATGGGTTCCAGCATGAGCGCCATAAGCCGCTCCCCGGGGTCGCTTATTTCCATAAAGGTCGATTTGAGACTTTTTTCCATTTCCGTCATAAATTCCAGGGTCACCTGCGTAAGAATGTCCATTTTATTGCTGAAATATTCGTAAATAGTACCCTTGCCAATACCGGCGGCTTCGGCAATTTCCTGGATAGTGGCGTTCTCATACCCTTTTTCCGCGAAGACCTGGATAGCTTTTACCGCTATTTCTCTTCTTTTTTGGTTTTTATCCACTATCTTGGGCATTTGACATCTCCTGATTTATAAATGACCGACTATCCGGTCATTTATAATATAACTATTCCCGACCAGGTAGTCAAGAAAAAAAGTCTCAATTCGTAAAAAATTCATAAATAAACCATTATGCCGGTTTATTTGGAAAACCGGGGCAAAACTCGTTACTGCATTCTTTGCAGACCAACAGCCGTATTTCCAGAAGCGCGATGGTATTAATTGCCCAGAAAGCAATAAAAAAAACTGTATTCTGCCACAGCCAGTATTGCGGTATTCCCACTAACAGAGCCAGGGCTATTCCTGTTGCTCCAAAATCAAGAGGAGAATATTTCCCCTGCTTTCTCGGAGGAAAAATCTTCGTCAGTTTTCCCGGAAGAATATGACCACAGCCATGATCCCGGCAGGGGCATTTCGCGCAAAAGAAAAAGATTATCAGCAGCCACGCAAGGGGCACAACAGCTCCATATACCAGCGCCAAAGTACGGGAGAAGGGAAAAATAGCCGCAACACCCACACCATTTGCAACAAAAACCAAGAACAAACTAAATACTCCGTGAAATCGTTTCACTGTAAAAACTCCTTTAAAAAAATTTAAGAGATGATCTCCTCTAAAAATTTTAAATATCGCTGAAATAACTCCTTCCCTTCTTCCGACAAAAAATAAAAAGTCTGGGCCTTGTTTCCGATTATCTCTTTTTTTTGCAAAACATATTTCGCATCCTGGAGCTTTTGCAAATGAGTATATATGGCTCCGTCGGAAGCTTCAAGTATTTTTTTAAACCGGTTAAACGACACCAGCTCTTCTTTATACATCACGGTCATCATGGAAAGCCGTGTTTTCTCAAAGAAGATATTGTCAAATTGCGTATAGAGATTTTCGGACATTATTTTTTTTCCTGTTTTTCTTTTCTCCACGAATAGATACCGCCTGCTATGGAAACACATCCCAGCAGCAGACCAACAATTAAAAACTGAGTACTTATGCTCAATCCCAGAAAATAAAGAATTATTGCCGATAATACTAATAAATAGCTATATAGATAAAAATGAGAATAGGAAATTTGAGCATAGAATATAAATACAAATGCAAACTCGATCTGGATAATAATTGGAAAATCCTTAAATCCCTGAACCTGGTAAAACATATAGATCAGGAAGCAGGAGCCCACAAATGTGCCCAGAAACCCTACCCATATCTTCAGTAACGATTTTGAAAAAAAAGGGAGTGACTCCTTTGACATACGCCTGATCCATGCCGCAATCTCAAAAAACGCGGAACAAAGAAGCATTGGAAGCCATATTTTAAGCAAAATATCAGGAATGGAAACCTGGTAGAACCTGCCTGCCACATATTGAAGAAACGTTCCCAGCAAAATAAAACCACCCCATGCAAAAAAAGCCCAGTATTCCAGAAAAGGCTTCTCATCCACCTGTAAAAGCAGGCCCTTTATTGTTGCCAGGTCACTGGCATATTTTTCAATCTTTTCATCAGTCTGATAACTTTCGCTACCCTGTTTTCCTTCTTCCGACATATCTCAATTCTCCTTAAGATCTTCCAAGCTTTGCTATATAAAGTTACTTTGCATTACAAAGCCACTTTGCACGACAAACCATTTTTGTCAAGATTTTTTTAAAAAAACTCTCTCTATTCCCAAAAGGTGAAGGGGGGAGTAATTTGAGAACAGCTGACCCCGCAGAGCGGGCCATATATAAGGTATATCAACCCGGAATGTAAATTATGCCTGCCAGGAGTGATGCCTCGGCAGAACGTTCGGAACTCGCTCCGCTCAAACAGCCTCACAACCTGCCGAGGCATCACTCCTGGCAGGCATAATTTACATTCCGAATAACGTTTTTTGGTATATTAAGACAGTACCACGAAGCGGGGTGCGACCCCTGCGAGGGGAAAAAATAGGTCAGAAACTAAATAGTATTGCGAGCTGCATCTGGCCTGGAAGTAGTATGGGCTCTTTGGGTTGTGAGGACTGTTTGAGCAACGCGAGTTCCGCAGCAATCCAAAGAGCCCATACTACTTCCAGGCCCGCGCACAAACACAATTTAGTTTCTTCGCGGCGCGCAAGCGCCGCGCTGCCTCTTTTACTTGACAATCCTCAAAGAAGCGATAAATTACGCTTATGTCACCAAAAAGCTCCGAACAATTTGAACAACAGCGCCTTGCCGCTAAAGAGAAGATACTGAACAGTGCCCTTGAGCTCTTTGCAGATAAAGGGTTTCATGCCACAAAAATGGCCGATATTGCCAAAAAAGCCGGGGTTGCTACAGGACTATCATACCATTATTTTAAGAATAAAGATGATATTCTCAAAGAAATTATCGAAAAAAGCCGGGAGATGCACCAACATCTCCCGGATCTTCAAAATCCGGATTTTTTGGACCGGTTTACGATTCACGAAGCGGTTGCCGCTTTCTTTAATATGCTAGAATCAAATGACAATTTTATGCGGCTTTTTTTATCATTAATACATCAGCCTAACGTCTTCGACTCATCCGCCGCTCTTCACAATATTTTTGGCGGTTTACGCGAGATTATGACCGCTTTTTTAAAAAAATCAAATGTCAAAGACCCCGAATCGGAAGCCATGCTTTTCTCTTCCCTTCTGAGCGGTCTGGCATTCAACTACCTTCTCGACAAAAATTCATTTAATATTGAAGTGATCAAAAAACTCATTATTGAACGATATGAAACCATCTGCAAACAGGGTTCTTGAGCCAGCCCCCACCCTGAATTAAAAAAATATTCAAAAAAAGTAACTAAAAAAGCGAAAAGTTCTTGGTTTATAATAAAGATCTTGCTATAATAGCAAAAAATAATGTATGTGAAGGGGTATCGGCATGAGAATTTCTAAACAGGGAAGTCTAATATGTATACTATTACTCATGATCTTAATGATCGGAGTCTCCATTATAGCCGGCCCAACAATTATCCGGGATGCCAGGATTAAAGATATTGCGCTAACTCCGGCCCTGGGAAGAGGGTATACAATATCCACAAACACCTTTCAATCACAATGTATGAAAGATATTGTTACTACCGAACCTTCTTATGACTTCAGGTACGAATTTGAAGCAGTTGAAGAAAATTCATCATCCGTTGTCGGCAAAAGCTCGGCCCTGTTATTCAAGGAATTCGGAATTGATACCTCAGATGGAGATGATGATGTTGTTCTCATGGGAAAAGTAAAAGTTTTCAAGCAGCATATTCTGGTTACCATCGATATTGACACCTACTATGCTTCTGTTGATGAAACCAAGTCAAAAATCGGTGATTCTGCCGCGAATCTTTTAAAAAGCAATGATATTCCGGGATTTTTTAACAGCTGCGGCTCCTACTATGTTAAAACATTGGGAAGAAATGCCAAATTTGTTTCAGTATTTACGTATGTTGATAAAACCGAAGAAGGCGATGAACAATTTGAGGACCAGCTGAAGCAGCAGCTCCAGGGATTCGGGAAAAAGGCCGGCGGAGGAGGCTCTGGCTTTGCCGCATCTGCGTCGAGTAAAAAGCTGAGTATCTCTTCAAGAGCTCTTGGCCTTGGCAAATCCGAAAAAGCTTCTCTTATTTCATATGACATTGAAACCTTTAAAACGGCCATTAAAGACGCCTTTGACTCCATGCAAAGTGAAAAAACCGGGAAAGTGACAAGCATGGAAGTTGTCCCCTGGATTGAAAATACCGAGTTCCAGGAACTCATCAAACTTGATGAGGAATTTGTTGATCCTGAGACCAAAAAAGCAATGCCCCTGTATAAAAAGAAATATAACCTGAATCTTAATGCCGAGCTCCTTTCGGAAATTGACCGGGCAGACAGAAATATGGTCAATATCTACTACAAGGCAAAAATGTGCAAACAAACTATAGACGCGAACTGGAAAACCAAAGGCAAATTTTATCCCGGCCTGGAGAATGCGGAAGTTATGAATAACAGGCTTCCAAACCTGAGAATTAAGCTTACAGTCCTGGATAAGGAACTTGCCGCGTCCAAAATCGAGGCGATGCGCAAAGCAGAAGAAAAATTCATAATGAAAACCGCGCAGCCCTGTATTGATAAAATGATAGAAGCCAATATGTTCGAGATAAGCTGGCGTAAAATGCCTGAATGCAAGAAGGTTCGCGGTCAACTCTCAGCAGTACTGAGTGAAACCATTGATAATTACTGCATGCCGACCCTGGTACCTCCCAAAAAGCCGAAAAAAGCAGCTCCGGCCGGCGGAGGCGCTGCAAAGCCTACTCCCTAGATTTTGGAAGCATTATTAAGACGACAGGAAAGCCGCGGTTAAATTCGCGGTTTTTTTTATACTACTGCATTTTAAGGAGTAATTATGGGAATCGCGTCATTTGTTCTTGGTATAATATCACTGGTACTACTAACGATTTCTCTATTCACGTGTGGGGCGGTGAATCAATATATACAGCCAGCCGTCTTTCTTTTGGCGCTTAGCGGATTAATATTTGGTATTGTTGCCATAAAAAAGAAGGAGCAGCAGCCCGGTTTCGCAAAAGCCGGACTAATCATGTCTATAGTGAGCATGGTCCTCTCAATAATCCTGTTCACCGCGTGTTTTCTTCTTATGGATTCGTACAAAAACAATCTGAATTTTAATAATTTTAACGATTTTAAAAAATTGGAGGAAGACTTAAAAAAGATGGAAGAGGCGGATGATGAGGATGAGGATGAGGATGAGGAGGAAACGGATACAAAAGAGCTGGAAAAAGAGTTAGAAAAAGCACTAAAAGAATTAAACAAATTATAATAGAACCAAATGGGTTAACTCTACAGCTCAAGAAATCAGTTAAAAAAGTATTGAAATCGCCGATGATCTGCTTTATAATCCGGTAATATGAAAAAATACTCCTATATTATTGTTTTATGCGCACTGCTGTCGGCGGCTTTTATTTCCGGAAACTGCGCCAAAGAAAAAAAAATCGATATTCTTTCCGTGGAAGAACGGGAATGGCTCGAGCAAAACGCTGACTCAATCAATGTCCCTATTGGATTACATGCCCCGCCCAACGCCTTTTACAATAAAAAGGGTGAATATGCGGGGATTGCCGTGGACTACCTCCTTCTTATTGAAAAAAAAATAAATGCCGGGTTTAAACGGCTTCCAGTTAAAACCTGGACGGAATTTATGAACACCTTTTCTCAGGGAACCGGGCATATTCATATGGGCCTGGCGCAAACCCCTGAGCGGTCTAAAACATTTCTTTTTACCCAGCCCTTTCTTGAATTCCCCTATGTCATTGTTGTCAGTCGCGAAATAACAGGGCAGCTCACCCTGGATAAAATGAGAGGGATGAAGATCGCGGTAGTGAAAGGATACGCAATTGAAAATTTTATCCGGAAAAAATACAATTATCTCACTATCAGCCCTACTCTCAACAACCTTACGGGGTTACGAGATGTTTCTTTTGGCAAAGTAGACGCGATGGTAATAAATATTTCTTATGCCAGTTATATAATAGAAAAAGAAGGTATTGCCAATCTTCGTATTGCCGGTGATAGCGGGTATCTCAATAGTCTTTCTATCGCAACCCCTATTTATAAACCAATGCTCAATTCCATTCTCAAAAAAGCCCTGGCATCTATTAGCAAAGAAGAGGCCAACAATATCTACCGGAAATGGGTTAAGCTGGAACGCGACGCGTTTTATTTAAATAAAAAATTCCTCATTGCCTTTTTTTCTATCCTGGGTATTGTCCTGGTTGTTATTGGTGTTATCCTCACCTGGAACAGAACGCTCAGAAAAACAGTTGCTTACCGAACGCTTGAATTAAAAAAATCGGAAGAAAAATTCCGGGGCATTTTCGAGAATGCCATCAATGGCATTTTCCAGTTCTCTCTCGAAGGGAATCTCATTACTGCGAATCCCTCCCTGGCACGCATATTCGGATACGCGTCCCCCGAAAAAATGACAGACGCCATTAATAATGCCTCAAAACAGATATTTACCAACCAGCAAGATGTCGATTCTATCCGGTTTCTTATTCGAGAACAGGGTTTCATTACAGATTTCGAAACAGAATGCATCAGGAAAAACAATAGTACCTTTACTGTTTGCATCAATTCTTATTCCATCACGGATGAAAGCGGAAAACCGCTTTATCTCGAAGGTATCCTGGAAGATATTACGGAAAAAAAAGCTTCAAAAACATTAAAACTGGCGCGCGACGCGGCTGAAGCTTCAACCAGGGCAAAAAGTGAATTTCTTGCCAGTATGAGCCATGAAATAAGAACCCCCATGAATGCCATTCTCGGTTTTTCAGAATTACTGGAATCCAAAATAAAGGACCCGCAGCTTGCTGAATATATCTCCGCTATTCTATCGAGCGGAAAAACGCTGCTAAACATTATCAATGATATTCTTGATCTTTCTAAAATTGAAGCCGGCCGTATAGAGCTTCAGTACAGTTCCGTGAACATACACTCTATTGCTAAAGGAATTAAGCAGGTATTTTCCATGAAATTGAATGAAAAAGATCTCGATTTCAGGATCAATATTGACCCCTCTTTACCCGAAGGGTTATTGCTCGACGAAGTCCGCCTGCACCAGGTTCTTTTTAATATTGTTGGAAATGCCATTAAGTTTACGGAGGCAGGGCATATAACCCTGTCCGTTCAAAAATTGGATATACTCAATCACGGCAGCATCATTGACGTTATCCTGTCAATTGAAGATACGGGTATTGGTATAGCGAAAGACCAGAAAGGTCTTGTTTTTGAACCGTTCCGGCAGCAGAAAGGACAACGAGTATCCCAGTACGGCGGTACAGGGCTGGGCCTTGCTATTAGCAAACGGCTGGTTGAACTAATGGGTGGAGAGATCAGCCTGGAGAGTGAAGCGGGCAAAGGAAGCACGTTTACTATCACTATTAAAGATGCGGCAGTTGCGGCAGTTAAAGATACCCCTGAATCTACCAATAAAATTAACAGGGAGGCAATTCAATTTGAGAAAGCATCCATCCTTATTGTTGACGATATTGATTATAACAGGACTCTTTTAAAAGGCTTCCTGGACTTCCCCAACCTTACACTCATAGAAGCGTCTAACGGCAAAATCGCTGTTGACTCAGCGAAGCAGAACCAGCCCACCCTGGTATTGATGGATATCAAAATGCCCGAGATGGACGGGTACGAAGCTATTACCGTATTTAAAACAAATATGGAACTTAAGGATATTCCTGTTATTGCAGTTACTGCTTCGGCAATGAAAAGCGATGAAAAAAAGATTCACCAGCTGGGTTTTGCCGATTATTTAAGGAAGCCGGTTAGCATGAACGACCTGGTACAGGCTGTTCTTCCGTTCCTGCCCCATACCCTTTCCCGGGACGCATTTCCCCTGAAGAAACAATTAGCGGATGCCAAAAAAGACTCTTTTCTTAAAATTGAAGCAAACGCTCTTTCCGGGGAAGTTAAAGCAAAACTTCCCGAACTGGCCGCGATTCTTGAAAACGAATGGATACCTGCGTGGACAATTGCCCGAAAAAATTTTATTATCGACAAAATCCGGGGCTTTGCCGGGGAAGTTGAAAAACTTGGAATAGAATTCGGATTTGATCCACTCGTAGACTGGAGTCTTCTTTTAAAAAGCCAGGCTCAAACCTTTGACGTTGAAAAAATTACCGACACACTCGATTATTTCCCGGAACTGGTGAAAAAAATTAAAGAGATTTAAAGCATGGAGATAAAAGATGACGCAAGTATTCAAAAAAATATTTTTATTATCACTATCCTTTTTTTTAATACTGAGCTGCCGTAAGAACCTGAGAGATTCCCCCGGGAACTGGAAGCCCGGAGAAATAACCGCTGCGATTGAAAAAATGACCGGGGCCATGAGCGGTTTCTTAAAAGATGAATGGAAGAAGCCTGCTGTTATTGAATTTGTCGCGTTCCGGAACAGGACGACTCAGCATATTACTCAGAATAAAATTATCAATGAGCTTAAAACCGCCTGCTCCACCAGGGGTATTATTTTTAGCGGTAAAGAAAAACCTTCTCCTGTTTTTTATTTAAACGGCGATATCCGGGAGCTGGACGGCAAGTATTTTTTTATTACCATAAGACTTATTCATTGCGAGACCGGAGTTATTTCGTTCCATGAAAGAAGCAGGTTTATATACAACCAAACAGGTTCCATGGGCGTTAGCGGCAGTTCCGGATGGGGATTTAAAGAGACGATGGATACTGCTGAAAAGATGTCTCTTTCGCTGCGAGATTATTACCGGGAAAAAAAGAAAAAACCAGCCTATATTACCTTAAAAAAAATCAGGAACAGAACCGCGGAACAGTTAAACACCCGGATACTTATGGACGAGATTGAATATCGCCTGCTCAAAAATGGCTTTCAATTGATAGATAATTCTTTAACTGAGAAAACCATTGAGGATATGAAAGCAGGAAAAGTCGCTATAGGCCAATTAAAGTCTCCCTTTCATTACCTGTATGGAAGCATCCGGGATAATATCCGGCTTGTAAACGGAAAAAAAACGCAGTATATTATCTGCACCATGAAACTAAAAAACCTTATGAGCGGATCAATGTCATGGACCCACATGACTCAATTTCTTAAAAAGCCCCTTACGGGCGGGGCTAAATTTTAAACCAGGAGTACGATCATGAAAAAATCCCTTTTACTGAACGCGATCCTTATTTTAATAATACTTGTTCTCTCCGATACCATAGCTTTAGCAAGAGCAGGCCGCGGCGGAAGTTACCGCTCTTCATCGAGCGGTTCCTCATCCTCGTACCGGTCATCTTCGAGCAGTTCATCTTCAAGCAGTTCATCATCATATAAGCCATACTCCAGCAGCTCATCGTCGAGTTCATCATCAAGCTCTTCATCGAGCAGTTCCGGATCTTCCGGCAGCTCATCATCAAGTAGTTCCTCGTCGCATGACTCCACTCCCGGTTACACTGAATCCTATACGGTTGATTCTCTTAACACTAAAGTGAAAATAAATAAAGACGGAACAGTAAAAATACATGAAGAATATGTCGTATCCGCACTAACTAAAGCCACACCAGGGATTTATCGCAGCCTGAAAGACCAGTTCAACCAATTAAAACTAAAGCCCAAAAGCATAAAAGTCTCGGGCGATGTAAAAGACTTCTACGCTCATGATGACTCCATTGCCCTGGAGTTTAAAAACAAATCAAAAAAGAAACAAACATTTACTCTGAGTTATACGGTTAACAATATCATCATACCTTTTTTCGACGGAGCGGCTTTTGTGTGGAAGACCAATACTCCCTATGGGTTCGACAGTGGATCTGTTGAAGTGGAGTTTCCCGCCGCTTTCACTGTTAAAAGAAAAAAAATTGTTCAATTAGGGCGAAAAAACCAGGGGAACCTGGTATCGGTAAAGAAAGAATACAGTCTACAGGGAAACAAACTGAAAGCAAATCTTCCCACCGGCATACAAAGAGGGGAAACCCTTGAAATATTTCTTCAGTTTACTCCGGATTCTTCATTCACGAAAAACCTGAATCCCAAACCGGGAATCGTTCATAAAAAAATTGATTATACTGTTGCCGTGAATAAAAACAAAACCCTTGATTTTAAAACAATATATGAAGTGACCTCGTCAAAAACCGATCCCCTCATTCTTCTTAATCTTCCCAGGTATTTTAATTTCGCCACGGCCCTGGATAAACCGGGTGGCCCCCTGTCGGACCGGATACTTTATTCCGGGTTCGACGGTCCCTATACAATCCAGTGGCCCTGGGAAGGAGTTAGTAGACTGGAAGACGGCGGACTTAAAAAAGATACCCCCAAAACCATAGCGATTAATTACAGCAGTCTGGGCAATTTCCATACAATAGGCAGCCATGAAATTGTAGATATAAGGGTCTTCCCCGTGGATGAATACTCTTCGCAAGCGGAAAGAGTAACCCTCCGGGTCAATTTCCCTGAGAGCATTAAACAGGATCTGGTAACGATGAAACTTTACCAGGTAAGAACTGATAGTTACAATAACTATTTCATTGAACGGGAAATGGAGGCAAAGCAGGAATGGAAAGAAAACAGTCTCATAGTCACCTATGAAAGCGGCTTTTTCCCCGGGCAGGATCTCCTGGTACGATTTATTCTTCCTTCTTCGGAATTTTCCAATGCCGGTTTTTTCACCAGGTATTTCATGGGCCTTTCCGATACCTTTTATTTTTTTAACGGGCCCTGGCCGCCGGTAATATTTACCCTGCTGTTTTTGATCGTTTTACTTATCGTTTATAAGATAGTACGAAAAAAATTACGCAAAGGAAAATCACCCAAAAAGTCTTCTTCGAAGAAGAAGGCTCCGAAGCGCCGGGAAAAGAGTTACGCGGAAATGATTACGGAGAACGTTAAGGAACTCGATCAGGAGTTTAACCCGGATCGGTTTGTGAGTCGAAGTATAACAATAGCTGAACGGCTGCAGGATGCCTGGAGCAGCGGAGACATGTCCCCGGTACGGAATTATGTTTCTCAGGGCATCTACAACCGGTTCCGTATACAGCTTGAGCTGATGCGTACGGATGAAGGCGTACGCAATATCATGTCCCAATACAGTATTTCTTCGGCAAGAATTATCGACTATAATTTTTCCGAAGAGTATCTTTCACTGCATGTGATGCTCAGGGCAAGCGCGAAAGATGTAACTGTCCCTATTGATATGCCGGATGAAGAAGCCCAAAAAAAGCTGCAAAACTCCCGGCCAATAGAATTTACTGAAATATATTCTTTTACCCGGAAGAAAAGCGCGAAGAGTAATGCTGATATTAATATGCTCAAGAATCAATGCCCATCGTGCGGAACAATTCCGGATAATTTTAGCGAGGTTAACCGCTGCGAAAGCTGCGGCGCCATTTATAATTCAGGGGAATACGACTGGGTTCTTTCGGAAATAACCCAGGAAGAAGAATGGGAAAGTCCTTCCATGCATTCGGTAGATCCGCTCAACCAGACCCAGGCGAAAAACCTGACTATCAACCGGCAAATGATCGAAGACCGGGCGTCGTACCTCTTCTGGAGATGGATCTATGCCAGGGCACGGGGGGATAAAACCCTGGTAAACCGGGATGCCGCGGAAAAATTTTTAAATTCTTTTAATCCTTCGAAGGAGTACATCCGGGAGCCCGTTGTTGGCGCTGTAGACCTGAAAGCAATGAGTCTTGTAGAAAAAAATCAATTAAGCGCATTTGTGTTTGTAAAATGGAGTTGTTCTTTCGCGGAAAACAAGGAGCCGGAATTTCACGCGTCCCAGTTGAATATTACTATTGATGTTGGAGTAGAAAACTCATATGGATTCGCGGACCACAGCTGCGACTCCTGCGGCGGTCCCCTGCCAGAGACAGACGCGCTCAAGTGTGATTACTGCGGCGGTGATTTGCCCGTGGTTGTTAATGACTGGTTGATAGAGTCAATAAGCAATTTAGGGTAAAAAAATAAAAGCAATATATTAAAACAGGTTTCTCCGTTATGAAACCTGTTCCACTTTCTTCCCGGACTTATTCATAAAAAAGAACCAGGGCAGCCCGTCCTGAGTGAGGACCGGTTCACAGGGCATATACCAGTCGCTATCCCCGTTTATGGGATCAAGCCGGGTGCAGGAACCATTAGGGCAGAGGCATTTTTTATTTTGAATTTGCTCAAAACTGGCGGATACGGCGTTAAAGTTTGATTGAACAGTTCCGGAAGAAGAACTTTCAGTTAACCAATAAAAACAATATTTTTCCGGGCAAAAATTTGACTGATAATTTCTTATTAAAGTTAAGGGGAACATTAATTTCCCTCCTCTGTGATAATTATATTTCAAAGATACTATCAAAATCAGCAGTTGGCAACCCGGCCGGACGGGTTTATTGAAATTTAAGACAAAAATATCCAGACATTTTTGTCTTAAACAAAAAAATCAAATATGTCATGTTTTATAGAACGGTCCTGTTCATTGCTAAAAGTATTTATTTAGCGTTATTATTTCGCTATTGACAAAATAAAATTTATTAAATATATTCAAAATACTGTCCAAACCATTACTGGAAAATATTATGATAAATAAAATGCTAAGGCTTTCTTTTTTCCCATTAATATTCAGGCTCATGGCCCTGGCTGTTTTTGTATTGCTTGTAATAAACGGTCTATCCGCTACTTCCGAAGACGCGGTCTTTCTTAAAATCTTAAGAAATACCAACCTGGCCAATCTTATTGTCTGGTCCTACTGGTGGCCTTTGATCATCGTTGCTGCTGTTATTTTCGGACGGCTCTGGTGTTTTGTTTGTCCTGTTGAGATGCTTACTTCTTTTTTCGCGAAGATCGGTCTTAAGAAAAAAAGAGCCGGGTGGCTGGAATCGGGTTGGGGCATTACTCTTTTTTATATTATCATATTGTTTGTGGGTATCCAGGGCCTGGCTGTTCACCGGGACCCTTCACGAATGGCATGGTATCTTATTGCTATTGCCGGTGTTTCCGTTATAAGCGGTCTCATCTTTGAAAAAAATACCTTTTGCGCTTCTATCTGTCCTATTGGCCATCTTCTGGGGCTCTACGCCCGGATCTCTCCCTGGGGCTGGCGGGTAAAAGAACCGGCCATTTGCGGTTCCTGTAAAGATAAATCCTGCGTCCACAAAGACTATACGTATAATTCTATTTCCAAAAGCTGCGGAGTATACCTGCTGCCGGAAAAGCTCGACGACAATACCGCCTGCATCCTGTGTTCCGGGTGCATGAAAGCCTGCAATAAATATAATCCCGAAAAAGTTGAAGGCAGACCAAATCCCGGGTTTCGCTATATTGGTTTCGCGAAGGACCTGTTTAAAAATAAAACACTTTCCATGGCGGAAACTTTTTTTGTGCTCATTGTTAGCGGGTTTGTTATTTATGAAATTTTATCGGAATGGAGCGGCACCAAACAAATACTAATGTTCCTTCCAAAGCTGTTAAAAAATTATTTTGATATCCATAGCCCGGTGGTTTTTGGCCTGGAAAAATCGACCATACTCTTTTAACTGCTTCCCCTGTTAATTGTTTTTATCCCATTCCTGGTTTCACGCCTGGCACGGACGGCTGTTTCATTTAAAGAATACCTGGTTAAGTATAGTATTGTACTAATCCCGGTTATGGCTGCCGCC
>JAAENB010000040.1 GCA_024224995.1 bacterium
AGGAAATAGAAGTAAACCATGCCAGGCTGGAAGAGTGGACCGCATTATCTACAAAGAGTTATGACCACAAAAAATTGATAGTGGAAGCGGAGCAATTTCGACTTAAGGGAGAGTTTAACGAAAGCATAAAGTTATACGACAAGGCAATCACCTTAGCACAAAAGAATAAATTCCCCGAGGATAGCGCGCTGGCAAATGAGCTGGCAGGGAAATGCTGTTTTGCAAAAGGGATGGGGAAAATAGCAGTCACCTATTTAAAAGAAGCGCGGAAAGAATACAAAAAATGCGGAGTTTCAGCAAAGGTAAAAGAACTGGACGAGACCTATTCGGAATTCCTGGGAAGCGCCACTGAAGGGAAGAAAAAAGAGTCCGTAACGCTTACGAACACAACCCTGACGTTTTCCGAGAACAGCCTGGAGGTTCTGGACCTTTACACGGTAATGAAAGCCTTACAGGCAATCTCCGGCGAGATTTACCTGGATAAACTCCTTAAGCACTTAATACAGATTGTAATAGAAAACGCCGGAGCCCAGAGAGGCGTACTAATGCTGAGAAAAGAGGAACAGCTTTACATAGAAGCAGAGGGGTTTGTGAATAAAAAAGAGATCCCCGTACTACAGTCGATCCTGGTAAAGGAGTGCGAGACCGTACCCCTGACAATGATAAACTATGTAAAGCGGACCCTGCAAACGATAGTACAGGATGACGCGGCGCGTGAAGGGGATTTTAAGGAAGATCCCTATATAAAAAGCAGCCAGTCGAAATCGATACTCTGTTATCCATTGTCGAGGCATCATGAGTTTACGGGCATACTGTACCTGGAAAACAATTTATCCACAAGCGCCTTTGCAAAGGACCGGCTGGAAATAGTGAAGCTGTTGTCGGCGCAGGCGGCCATATCCCTGGAAAACGCGATGTTGTTTAAGGAGACTTTGAAGAAGGAGGAGGAGATCCGCCAGTTGAACGAGGGGCTGGAGCAGAAGGTGCAGGAGCGGACCCTGCAGCTGGAAGCAAGCAACCAGGAGCTGGAATCCTTTTCGTATTCCGTGTCCCATGACCTGCGCGCGCCATTGCGGTCGATAAACGGCTTCAGCCAGGTGTTGCTGGAAGAGTATAGCGATAAGCTGGATGATGCGGGGAAGAATTTTCTGAACAGGGTACACGCGTCGAGCGCGAGGATGGGAGATTTAATTAATGATATATTGGACCTGTCGCGGCTTACCAGGGGAGAGATGACGCTGGTCGATTTTGACATGAGCGTTATGGTGAGGGAGATACTGGGAGAACTAAGGGGAAGGGAGCCGGAGCGGAAGGTCGAGGAGGTCGTGGAAGAAGGGGTAATGGCCAATGGCGATATGAAGTTAATGCGCATAGCCCTGGAAAACCTGCTGGGGAATTCCTGGAAGTATACATCGAAAAAGGAAGAGGCCAAAATAGAGTTTGGAATAACGGAGCAGGAAGGGGAGCGGGTATATTTTATCCGTGACAATGGAGCGGGGTTTAACATGAAGCAGGTGGACAAGCTCTTTGGAGCGTTCCAGCGCCTGCATAAAGAGACAGATTTTGAAGGGACGGGAATAGGGCTGGCAACAGTACAGCGGATAATGAACCGGCATGGCGCGAGGATCTGGGCCGAGGGAGAGGTGGACAAAGGAGCTACCTTTTATATCGGAAAATTATATAGTCAAGATAATCAAGAAAAGGAAGAAAAAGAAGATGAGAAGGAATAGGATGATAGCAGCAGCAAAAGGAGCTTTACTTTTCATCCGGAGGAAATATGGGGAATGATAATGACGTAATTCTATTGGTGGAAGATAATCCCGATGATGAGGCCCTGGCAATCCGGGCATTAAAGAAGAATGAGATAACCAATACGGTCGTAGTGGTGCGGGACGGGCAGGAGGCACTTGATTATCTATTCGGACAGGGGAAATACGACGGCAGGGATGTGAAGAGTACACCGTTTCTTATACTGCTCGATTTAAACCTGCCAAAGGTAAGCGGGCTCCAGGTGCTTGAGCGTGTACGCGCGGATAAAAGAACGGCGTTAATACCAATAGTAATCCTGACAACTTCGGGAGAGGATAGCGATAAGCTATCGGGGTACAGGCTGGGAGCGAACAGTTACGTAAAAAAGCCTGTAGATTTCGCGAAATTTACCGATACAGTAAAACAGCTGGGTTTATACTGGCTGCAGCTGAATGAGACACTCCATGGGAAAATGGTGAGACTGCAGCCGTCAATGAAAGAAATAAAAAAGAAAGGATGACAAGCGGCATAATGACCGGAAATAGTAATGCGGCTGCTCAAGGAACTGCTTTAAACCTGTTGGTAGTAGAGGATGTAGAAGACGATGCTTTGCTCACGGCACTGGAGCTGAAACGAGGCGGCTATGAGGTGAACTATCGCCGGGTGGAAACAGCAGAGGACATGTTAGATGCCTTAAACGAAGGTATATGGGACATAATAATATCGGATTATTCGATGCCTTATTTTAGCGGCATAGAGGCATTGGAGCTATATAAAGAGTATAAGAAGACCGGCCGGGACATACCATTCATATTAATATCAGGAAACATAGTAGACCAGGTGGCGGTAGACGCCATGATTAAAGGGGCGAATGATTATATCACAAAGGATAATCTGTCGCGCTTAATACCGGCGGTAGGAAGAGAGCTGGAAGACGCCAGGGTGCGAAGGAAGCAGGCAGCGGCAGAGGAAGAGATCCGGCGGCTTAATGAAGAGCTGGAACAGCGGGTAAAGAACCGGACCCTGGAGCTGCAAATCGCGAATGAATCATTAAATGAGTCACTGGTAAAACTGAAAAGGACCAAGGATCAGCTGGTACAATCGGAGAAAATGGCAGCCCTGGGAAGCCTGGTGGCGAGCGTTGCCCATGAGATCAAGACACCAATCGGGGTAGGGGTAACGGCAGCGTCATTATTGAATGATAAGACAAAAGGAGTAGACGGCTTATATCACGCGGGAGAATTAAAACGCTCGGAACTGGATACCTATACCGTAACAGTAGCGGACGCGACAAAGGCGATATTGATAAATTTAAAACGGGCAGCAGAGTTGATCATGAGTTTTAAGCAGGTTGCCGTAGACCAGTCAACGGAGAAAGAGCGGGCTTTTAACATCAAGGATTATTTAGATGAAGTACTGTATAGTTTAAGTTATAAATACACAAAACAGGGGCACCGGGTAGTATTGAATTGTCCGGATGATATAATAATTGAAAGCTATCCCGGAGTTTTTTTCCAGATAATAACCAACCTGGTAATGAATTCATTGATCCATGGATTCGAAGAGAGGGAAGGGGGGGAAATGCATATCGATATTTCCATAGAGGAAAGCGAGCTCCTGTTTATCTACCGGGATAATGGAAAGGGAATGGACGAGGATAGTCTGCAAAAAATTTTTGAACCTTTTTATACAACAAAACGCTCATCCGGAGGAACGGGCCTGGGAATGCACATAGTTTATAACCAGGTAACACAAACCTTACAGGGGCAGATAGAGTGTAAAAGCGACCCGGGAGAGGGGGGCGTGTTCACCATACGAATACCGGCAAAACGGGTGTATGGTGAGAATTCATAGCCCGGAGAATTTGTATTAAGTATTTGAGGGAAAACGAACGATAATAGAAAGCAGGGGCAGGTTTGTTTTTATCTTGACCTTTTTTAATTTTATAGTAGAATATACTTTTAAACAGTATATTGGGAATGAAGTGTCCGGGATATACTGTTTTGTAGCGTTTTAGTGATTTACAGTAAAAAAAATGGTTTAAACGAGTGCTATGATAGCGAAGATACGATATGTACTGGTAAATATGAGTGTAAAGGTAAAGTTTATAACTGCCATGGTTGGTCTGCTGGTTCTGGCAATTCCAATATTGTCTGTTGTGTTCATCAACAAGTCACAGGATTTGTTGAATAGCGCGCTCAGAGATAAAGCCAGGTTGTTGAATAAAAACTTTTCCATAGTTTCATCAAAGGCGATGGGGGAGAGCAGTTATACCAATCTCCAGAGTCTTATTTACGAAGTTGCTAAAGATGATAAAGAGATCATGGAAATGATTGTTGTAGACAGCGATGGAGAAATCATCGCGACATCCAATCCTGAAAAATACAACCAATTTGATCCATTCAGCAAAGAGAGTGTGAAGCACCTGCTGGCTAAAAAGGATAAGGATCATATACTCGAAGACTGGTCGAAAAGCCTGTTTGAAAGTATCGGATTTATTTTTGTACCACCCGTAGAGCTGGATGAAGACTCCGGAGAGACCGAAGAGGCGGAAGCCGCACCGGCAGAAGAATCAAGCCCGGCGAAGCCGGAAGCACCTGTACATAAAAGAGGAGAATACCAGGGATTTATTTATGTATCCTTAACAACAGAGTTCCTGGAAGACGCGGTACGGGAGTTATGGATTTATTCTTTGATAATAACAATCATTTTATTCCTGGTAGCCTTTTACGGGGCCTATCGATTTGGGTCATTGATCGCGAAGCCAATAACCAATCTCGCGCTGAAGGTACAGGCATTTGCGTCCGGCAACCTGGATGAATCAATTGATCCCATAGAGAGTAAAGATGAAATAGGCCGGCTTATTGATGATGTAGAGATAATGCGGAAAGCGATAAAGGATTTAACCGAGCACCTGGAAGACAAGGTAGAAGAGCGGACTCTGGAGCTGGAAGCGAGCAATAAGGAGCTGGAAGCATTTTCGTATTCGGTTTCCCATGATTTACGCTCACCGCTCAGGTCGATAAATGGCTTTAGTCAATGTCTAATGGAAGACTATTTTGACAATCTTGATGATGAAGGAAAAAGCTATTTAAACAGGATTTGCGCGGCCAGTCAGCGAATGAGTGAGTTAATTGATGATATATTAAGCCTGTCACGGTTAACAAGAAGTGAAATGAATCGAGAGGATTTTAATATCAGTGGGGTAGTACAGGAGATAGTATCCGACCTGCAGGATCGAGATCCGGACCGAACCGTAGATGTATCGGTTCAGGATGGAATAATTGTTAATGCCGATCCCAGGTTTATGAGAGTGGTACTGGAAAATATATTGGGAAATGCATGGAAATATACAGCAAAAAAAGAAAATGCCAGGATAGAGTTTGGCGTTCAGGATGATGAAGGGGAGCGGGTATATTTTATACGAGATAATGGAGCAGGGTTCGATATGAATCATGCGGGAAAGTTATTCCTGGCGTTTCAGCGGCTTCATACGAACGATGAGTTTGAGGGAACAGGTATAGGCCTGGCAACAGTACAGCGGGTAATAAAGCGTCATGGGGGCAATATCTGGGCCGAAGGAGAAGTTGGAAAGGGGTCTACCTTTTATTTTAGTAAGGTTGACAGGAAAGACAAGAAAGAGGCAAAGAGAAGAGTTTAAAGAGTAATTTCTATAAATTTGTGAACTTTGAGTAGGGTTTTGTGTATAAAAGCTCTATTTTTAGTAATATGTTGGGTAATAATAGTAAAAAAATATTGTGTTGTATAGTTATTTTTGATATATTATTAATAGTTTGGGCAGTTCCTTGTGGCTAATTGCGTGATGGGAGTCACCTGATACACTATAAGAACCGTGAGCCCTTTTGAGGTTCCATACTCCTTGTTTATTGGGTAAGGGAAACGTTTCGAGAGGAGAGAGTATATGGGCGAAGATATAATACTATTAGTTGAAGATAATCCGGATGATGAAGCCCTGGCACTTCGGGCTTTAAAAAAGAATAATATTACCAATACGGTAATGGTAGCCAGGGATGGGCAGGAAGCTCTTGATTATCTATTTGGACAGGGGAAATATGCCGGCCGCGATGTTAGTGATACGCCTCATCTTGTTCTGCTTGATCTGAACCTGCCAAAAATTAGCGGACTTGAAGTCCTTAAGCGTCTCCGAAACGATAAGAGAACAGCTCTTATTCCAATAGTGATATTAACAACTTCGGGAGAAGAGAGTGACCTGGTAACAGGGTATAAATTAGGAGCAAACAGTTACGTGAAGAAACCAGTGGATTTTTTGAAATTTACCGACGCAGTAAAGCAATTAGGACTGTATTGGCTTGATTTAAATGAATCTCCCATTGATCTTATTAAAGAAATAAGTGATAAAGAAGATGAAGTTTCCGGCTGCAATCAAGTTTAGATGAAATTCGAAAGAGGAGGATCAATAGGTGCTATGTCAATGAATATTCTGGTAGTAGAAGACAATGCCGATGATGAGGCTTTAACTCTGCGAGCGTTAAAGAAGATTGATGTAGATCATGATATTGTGGTAACAAGGGATGGGCAGGAAGCTCTTGACTATCTTTTTGCCACCGGACAATATGAGGGAAGGGACATCGAAAAAAACCCGGAACTGGTTCTTTTGGATTTAAATCTCCCGAAAGTAAGTGGTCTGGAAGTATTGCAGCGTCTCAGGAGTGATGAGAGAACAAAGCTTATGCCCGTAGTTATTTTAACAACCTCAAAAGAAAAAATGGATGTTGCCCGGAGTTATGAGCTTGGAGCTAATAGTTACATCCGTAAAGCTATTGATTTCTTAAAATTTTCCGAAACAATCAAGCAGCTGGGTTTGTACTGGCTTGTTTTAAACGAATCACCCCCACAAAAATAAGAGCCTTTAAATATAAATGAGAGGCAGGTAAATGGAAAGTCCCCTGAACGTATTAATTGTTGAGGATGTTGAAGATGACGCGTTATTGACTGTTCTTGAGCTTGAAAGAGGGGGCTATACAATAAATTATAAGCGGGTGGAAACCGCTGAAGAAATGCTGCAATCCCTGCAAGATGATGAATGGGAGCTTATTGTTTCGGATAATTCGCTTCCGGCGTTTAGCGGCATGGAGGCATTAAATGTGTACAAAGAAACAGGCCTCGATATCCCCTTTTTATTAATTTCCGGAAATATAGTAGACCAGGACGCGGTAGACGCGATGATTGCCGGGGCCAATGATTATATCACCAAGGATAATCTTTCCCGTCTTATTCCGGCAGTAGGAAGGGAGCTGGAAGAGGCCCGGATACGGAAAAAACAGGCCGAAGCGGAAGAGGAAATTCGCAGGCTTAATGAAGACCTGGAGCAGCGGGTAGAAGAACGAACGATTGAATTACAGGTGGTAAACCAGTCTCTCAATGATTCGCTGGGGACTCTTAAAAAGGCCAAGGACCAGCTTGTTCAATCCGAGAAAATGGCAGCCCTGGGACAGCTTGTAGCCGGTCTGGCGCATGAAATTAACACTCCTATCGGAGTGGGAGTTACGGCAGCGTCATTACTGGAAGACAGAACCAAAGACGTAATAAAGAGAATTGCTTCAGGGAAACTGAAACGGTCCGATCTTGAAACATATATAAAAGTCTCGGCAGATGCCTCCCAGGCTATTTTAACAAACCTTGAAAGAGCAGCGGAATTGATCGCGAATTTTAAGCAGGTTGCAGCCGATCAATCCAGTGAGCAGCAGCGGGTATTTAACGTAAAAGAATACTTTCAGGAAGTACTGCACAGCCTCAGTTATAAGTATAAAAGAACCAAACGGCTCATAACGCTGGATTGTCCCGGAGATATTACTATTGAGAGCTACCCCGGAGTATATTTCCAGGTATTAACCAATCTTGTAATGAATTCACTTATTCATGGTTTTGAAGGCAGAGAGGACGAGGGGAAGATTGATTTAAAGATAACCCTGGCGGAGAACCAGATTATTTTAATTCAATATAGTGATAATGGAAAAGGGATGGATGGAGTTAGTCTAAAAAAAATATTCGATCCTTTTTTTACCACAAAACGCGGCCAGGGAGGAACCGGTCTGGGAATGCATATTGTTTATAATCTTGTTACGCAAACCCTTGGCGGAGAGATCGAGGCTGCCAGTACAGAGGCGGAAGGGATTCTCTTTACGCTTAAGATTCCGCAGGAACCGCCTTCTTTAATTAAAACCCCTGAAAAGTAGCCGAATAATAAAAAAGGACACTTTGAAAAGTGTCCTTTTTTATTTGTAATTGCCACAGCCACAGCCGTGGAAACTATTTTAGCCGTTTTATTATAACCAGGGTAACGTCATCCGGTTTTTCATATGGATCAAGTTCGTCGAGTATGGCCTTGTGTACCTCGGCAGCCGACTTTTTACCGTGCTTTTCAACGAGGTCAAAGAGATGTTCTTCTCCAAACATGTCGCCCTTTTTGTCCATAGCTTCCGTAACCCCATCGGTGTAGAGCAGCATGGTATCTCCAATTTCCAGTTTGAGATTGTCTATCTCAAGCATGGTGGAAATATCGGGTTCCAGACCCAGCCACATACCCTGTGTTTCAATGGCATCGGCCTTGTTTGTTGCGGCCCGGTATACCAGGATATCCTGGTGGAGACCAGAGAAGCTGAACGCGCCGTCTTTCATGCCCGCGAGAACGGTCATGGTCATGTATTTTGACTCACCCAGACGGGCGATATTTGCCGCAATAGTTTTATTGACTACGGTCATAAGCTGTGCTGAAGCCATCTGGGGATTCTCCGCGAGAACCGTATGGATCGCGGTTTGAGCCATCATCATAATAAGACCGGCAGGAACACCGTGGCCCGAAACATCACCAATGATTATCCAGTCAAAGCCGTCAACCGTAATAACATCATAGTAGTCGCCGCCAACTTCGTCGGCAGCCTCTAAGCTTGCTGATATGTCGTAGCCGGATAATTCCGGTTTAGACGGGAGGAGTACTGTCTGGATCTTTTTGGCAAGTTCCATTTCTCCCCAGAGCGCGTCCATTGCGTCCTGGATTTTATCATTTGCTTCCTGTAACTGCTCAGTTCGTTCTTCAACTTTCGCTTCCAGGTTATCCGTAAGATCCTTAATGGAGAGTCTCATTTTGTCAACATCCGAAACGAGCTGGCCAATTTCATCCTTACTTTCCGATTGAATCGCTTTTTCCAGGTTTCCTGAAGCAATAACCTGTACCTCTTCCGCCAGAATACCAATCGGTTTTGCCATCGTAATACCAAACCAATAGGCTAAGAAAATGCCGATTCCCATGAGAACAGAGGCAATCATAAGGGAGTAGATTATTGTACTGCGTATTGAATCTTCAAGGTTTTCTGTGGACAGGGCTATGTAAATAAACCCCAGGTATTCACCTCGTTTTTCCCCGGTTTGGGAGGAAACCGCTACGTCCTGTGTTGTTTGATCCGCTTCTACGGAAGCGGTTGTGTCCGCTGCCGCGTCTTTTGCTGCAACTTCTGTTGTGTTCGACGCGGTATCCGCATCGGCAGTTTCTTCCCTGGTTTCTTCCTTGATTACTTCCTTGTTTTCCGGTTTTTCCTCAGGGGCGGCGTCAGGGTCTGTTCCTTCTTCCGGAAGGTCTGCTCCCTCATCCCCTTCTCCGAAATCTTCGCCAAACTCAACCGGCTTGGCGAAAATGAATCCAACACTTTCAAACAGGCTGTTGGACCAGTCTTCAAGGACGTGGTCTTTGTCCTTTTTTTTCAGGATCGGTTTTACGCTTTCTTTGTTGAATATACCAAATTGTTTGTATTTTTTTTGGTCCGACGTAGCGATTATTGATCCTTCGCTGTCGGTCACAATCATAAGTTTTATTTCTTTATCATCTTTTGCAACTTCGTCAATAAGACTCTGGAGATTGGTATAACTGCTCTCCTCTATTGCCTTTGCCGAAACTATGGAAAAGTTTTTATTAAGAAGAGCTGCTTTATCCCTTAACGCCTCAACCAGGCTGTCTTGTGCCCTGACGATGAAAACCACGGAAAGAGTAGTCATGGCGATAATAAGAATAATGACTATTCCTAAAATAATCTTAAATTTAATACGTAAGTCTCCGAATTTGTTTTTTAACGTACTTAACATTAGCACACTCCTCCTCGATTCTTAGTCATCTTCTTCCAGTTCCGGGTAGATTTTATCAACATTTTCGTATAGCCCTTCCAGAGCTTCATCTAATTCTTCTCCGGACATGGTCTCTTCCAGGATCTCTTTGGCCACTTCCCTGTTTATAACGGTAAATGTTCCAATTGGCAGGGCAACGGGAATCCTTCGCGGAGAGACTTTGTCCTGAACAATCCTTCTGGAGAGCGCGGCTATTTGAGAGCCAAGACTTTTGTAGTCAATTGAGATCGAAAAGAACGCGCCGCTTTTGAGAAATGCTTCGGAAAAAGCCAGTAAGGGCTTTTTATTGTCTTCGGCGAATTCAATAAGATCGTCGAGAGCTTCGGTTTTCCTATTATAAAGCTTTGTATCTGCCAGCATCCATAATCCCTGGAATTTTTTTGCCCGTTCTTCAAGTTTGTCTTCTATATCGTCGGGATCGGTTACTTTGATCGTTACCAGTTTGATATTCATCAATTTTGAAGCCCCTTTCGCGTCTTTAATAATTTCCGATGAAACTTGCGGATGGTAGGGAGCTCCTATTGAGGAGATCGACGGCATCAGCATTTTAAACTGGGTAAAGAGCATCAGGGCTGGAATTTCCATTGAAACGCCCGTTACATTGGATACGTTATGTATCTTATGCCGCTTATAATTGATTACCATGGTAAAGATAATGGGTATCTTCTTTTCTACCCTCATCGTGGTCTTTGTTGCCAGAGAACCAAGACAAATAATAACCGATGGCTTGGTCCTTCTTATGAATGCTTTTACCTTACCGGGATTTTTTCTCCCTTTAAGATCAAGAAACACCATTTTTGCTCCGGGGAAACTTCCTTTGTACCCGTTGATTATCTGGTTGATCTGTTTCAGGTTTTTGCTTTTAATAAACGCGTATACTTCTTTCGCAAATGCGTCTGTTGTTGTTGTTAAATATATTGAAAAAATCAGTAATATTAGTAGATTTCTTATTTTCATTACTTTCCTCCTTCTCATGATTTATACCTATTTGAATCCCGTTACGCCAAAGTAGCGTAAAGCAGTTTTAGTTGTCCCTCTGGAACGTATCTTCTTTAAGGCTTCTATATACTTTGCTCCATCTTTCGCTGTGGGGAAAAGGGCAACCTTGGGATAGGCAACCTGGTTTAATTGCTTGAGAATCTTGAGGTTCTTCACAGCCTGGGGATTGATTTTTTTCATCTGGTTGAAACTCGCCCTGGTAACAATGGCACCCTGAACCTGTTCAAAGCCCAGAGCCATAATCGCGTCCAGGTCTTTTGAAACCGCTACCACTCTTACGGTTCTGCTGGAGAGTCCCAGGGAATTAAGACCGTATTTGTCAAGAGACTCACCCAGGGATACTGTGGCGATACTCTTGCTGTTTAGTGACCTGGGATTTGTTATTTTTTTGGGAGTTACCAGAACTTTACTGAAGCCGGCTCTTCCCCGGTAATGCCCGGACAATACCGCTTTCCAGCGGTATTGTCTTCTCATGGGAGTATAATAATATGATGCTATTATCGCTATATCCGGTTTTAGCCTTCTTACTGATTTGGAAAAGTCAACAGTGTTGGCGAAAACGTATACTTTCGCGTCTATGCCCTGGGACTTGAAGAATTTTTCCAATCCCTTCTTTACTACCCGGATCTGTTTTATCCGCCCTTCAGGGTTAAACACAAAAACCGTTCCTGCCTGCACTCCATCTATAAATAGAAATAACAGTAACGTTGTTATTAAGGCTAATTTAATCCTCATTGAGCTCCTCCTCTTCAGTCTATTAACAATATTCGTGTAAGTTTTTCAAAACCGGCGTTTTGAAAAACTCTGATTAATTGCTATGGCGTATATGTAATATTATATAGTTGTTTGCATGGTAGTATATAAATTTATCGTAGTCAACATCTTTATTGGCGTATTGTAGAATTTTTTCGTAGCGGTAAATTTTTTTGTGCACTTAAATAGAGTTTTTGTTTGACTTTTTTCTACGGGGCAGCGGTTTATCGACATCGGGTGCGGGTACGGTGTGCCGGGGATTATGCTTGCTAAAGAAAAGGGCTGCGAAGTTGATGGGATTACTGCAAGTGTTTATCAGAAAGATGAAGCACTGAAACTGGCTAAAGCGGAAGGGGGCGCGGACAGAGCCCGTTTTATTGCCGGTGACGCGAATAAGCTGAGATTAAATCTCAGCTTATTTTTGAGTTTCTGGTAGTGGTTTAATTATTGTTTTCCAGGTAACAGGAAATAACATTACCATATGAATCTTTGAATTCCATATCCCAATCAAGCCCTTTTGTAAAACCTTGAGTTGAAGTATAATCTTTCCAGTCAGACCAGGCACTGCTTGCATGGGATTTGAGTCTGAAATTGAATATATTTTCAAACCAGTTTTAATTTGGGTTGTTTCATTGTCTACAGAATACTAAAAAAAACCAAATAGTCAAGCAAATGGGAATGAACGCTAGCTGGGGGGGGGAATGAATAACAGTATTTTTGCTTTTTGCTCCACTGGGAACGAACGTTGTTTTCGACAAATTATATTTTTTGTGTAGTTTTTACGGGATATAATAATTGATATGCATACTCTGCCTCTGAAATTATATGACACTTTTTAATAGTTTCCACAGCTCATTTTGTCCTGAGTATTGGGACACAATAATACAAATGATAGAGGGAAAACAATATTTTTTTAAAATCCGCCCAGACGGGCTTTTTTTGCTTGACGATCCCTGGAATTTTTATGTATATTAGATATTGTTCAAACAGCTTAAAGGGAATAAATGGTTGCTGTCCGGTATGAAAAAAATTGTCATCTCAACAGTGGACAAAAGGCATGCCAGGGACAGAAACCGGTCATACCCCCCTCAAAGTGAATGAGCTAAAATAAAAAAAAAGGGTTAAAAACCCTGAAAACCTGGAGTATCAATATGAATACCAATTTGAAGAAAATCTTTGTCGTGGCCCTGGTATGTTCTTTCGTATTCGGCATTAGCATGCTGAATGACAGTGCCGATCTATCTGCTAAGACGGATAAGCTCATTATAAAAAAAATGAAACTGGACATGGACAGTTCCGAAGAGCCGGAAAAGACTGTTAAAAAAATGTATAAA
>JAAENB010000041.1 GCA_024224995.1 bacterium
ACGGGCTGGTTTTTCAAGACTCTGTCAACGGGTTCGGTTTTGAGACGTTGCGTGCAACGTCTTTACGGGCCTGGTCCCGGAGGCGCTGCCGAGGTACGGGCTGGGTTTTGAAGACTCTGTCAACGGGTTCGGTTTTGAGACGTTGCGTGCAACGTCTTTACGGGCTTTTTGCTGCGGTGGTTTTTGTGAGATCTTGTGAAGGGTCTTCCTCTTCATAACGTGGGGCTGAAAGCCCCACGTTATGAGAAACACCATTCATCATGGTTGACTAATTTATAAACGGAGCCTGTTTTTAGAAGATGTTATCAGCGGTTCTGCTCTGCTGCCCCTTTGGGGGTTAAAACCCCGGGGCTAAAATGGGCCTGTTTTAAACCTCCGTCTTCTTCCATCCATTGCGCATTGAGCATTTTTTATTTCCCCGGGTCTCTTTTTTTATTCCGAAAAAAGACCGCTTCTCTAAATCATTTTCCGGACTCTACCACAGAGTCGGTCTCTCTCCGGCTACTCTAAACTGACAACTAACAACTGTAAACTTTCCCCAAATCCCGGTACAGATCTGTCCCGGGACAATTTTTTCCCCGGTCTTGACAAATTTCGTTTTTTGTATTATATTTAGTTTAAGTTTAATTCTTTTTATCGGTTTGTTTGTTTTTCCCGGGCTTTTTCCTGCTTTTTTTCTAAAAAAATGCTGTTGTTCATTGCTCTAAATTTAACGTTCATTCCGCGAGACTTGACTTTTTAAATTTTTTTATTATATTGTTATTAACACCGTGCCCCCCACGGGTGTTTTAACTCTTTTTTTGGGATGTTTCTTTATGACTTCTTTAGCTTTTTAAATTTTTATAAACAATTACACAGAAATACCGGGTTATTTATTTCCGGTGTTAAGTTCCCCTGTTTACGGTTTTTCAATCCGGTTCTCTCACGTTTTTCGTGATCACGTTTTTCATGATCACGTTTTTCGTGAGTTTGCTTCCCGGGATGGTCCGTGATTTTATCTATCTTGTTTTATTACTTCCTTTTGGAAGAAACTATTTCTACATATTATACGGAGGATTTTCCTATGAATAAATTTTTTAACATTTCTTTTAGTTGTCTTTTGCTTTCCGCAGTGCTTGCTTTTTCCGGGTGTGAATCGGGACTTAAGTCGGAGTCCGACTCTTCGAAACAGGGCGACGATAGAGAGTTTAGTTTTTCTGAAATGTATAACAATATTAATGATCTTAAATCCAGCCAGGCTACTTTGAATAGTACCGATGCCGGTTTGCAAGCCCAGATTGACGCGCTTTCTTCCGGGCTTGTTTCCAGGGTCGCGGAGCTGGAAAGTGAGGTTGCTTCCCTGAAAGAGGTTTCCGCTCCTGTTGGGTCTATTCAGGCGTGGGATAAAAATCTTGCTGGGACTCCTGAGATTCCTGCGGGGTGGGTTGAGTGTGATGGACAGGTTGTTAGTGACGCTGGGAGTGTCTACGATGGGTTGGCTGTGCCCGATCTTAATAGCGGGGGGAGGTTTCTGCGTGGTGGAGCTGTTTCCGGAAATTGGCAGGATGATGCTACTGCGGTTAATGGATTGGGGATTGGTTCTGAGGGAGCTCATAGTCATACTTCACAAACACGAATTTGGCATCGTTGTAATACTGATGCTCTAGATAATAATTATTGTCCAAATATAAAAATCACAGGGAGCTATAGGGGTGATTTATATTACTTTCCTAATGAGATGAGCTATGGAGGATATACTGACTTCAATATAACAACAAGCTCCGCCGGTTCTCATTCCCACTCCCTTACGGGAGATACTGAAACCCGGCCTACCAACATGTCCGTTGTCTGGATCATGAGGATTAAATAAGCAGGGGTTTTGCTCCTTCGTCCGCCCCCTGATCCCCCGGAGGGGGCACGTGGAAGGAGTATTTTTCCTTACAGGGGCTTTAAAATTAATGGTTCTTTTGGCTTTGTTTTTACGGGAATTTTCGTTAAAAAACAGTCAAATAAGAACCTTCAGTGTATCTGTCTGCATGTTTTGAAACAGACTCTTCCTACGTGCCCCCTTTGGGGGATCAGGGGGGCAGACAGATAAAGACACTTTTTTCAATTTAGAGATCAGGACTATGTCTTGAACTCTTGTGCTGAGCGAAGCCGAAGCATTAAACTATTTTAAATGGAGTACACATTATGAAACAATTTTTTTATTTTTACATTCTATCTCTTTTCCTCGTTGCGTCTTTTGCCTTTTCAGGTTGTGAAGCAGGGCTTAATAGTTCCGATAGCTCTTCGGAGAAAACTGAGATTGATGAGTTTAGTTTTTCTGAGATGTATAAGAACATTAGAGAGCTTAAAATTACTGTTGCCGATTTGCAAAGCCAGATTACTGATTCCAGCTCAAGGGAAGTTGTTCTTCAGAATAATATTTCTACCCTGCAAAATGAGATTACTTCTCTGAAAGAGGTTTCCGCTCCTGTTGGGTCTATTCAGGCGTGGGATAAAAATCTTGCAGGGACTCCCGATATTCCCGCGGGATGGGTAGAGTGTAATGGGCAGGTTGTTAGTGACGCGGAGAGTGTTTATAATGGCGTGGCTGTGCCGGATCTTAATAGCGAGGGAAGGTTCCTTCGTGGTGGAAGCTCATCGGGGAATTGGGAGGAGGATGCTACTGCGGTTAATGGGTTGAGTGTGAATAAGAATGGGGATCATAACCACACTTCTGAAACAACTATATATAATAATTGTAGGGAAGACAATGATTCGAATTCTTCTTGCAATAGAGGAAGTTTTTTTAATAATAATTATTTTGTTGATAACTTCAATGTTGTAACAACTATAAATCATTATTACACTTATAGCACATACAAGAATTTTAAAATCACTTCTAATTCCACAGGCTCTCACTCCCACTCCCTTTCGGGAGACTCCGAAACCCGGCCAACCAACATGTCCGTTGTCTGGATCATGAGGATTAAATAAGCAGGGGCTTTGTTCCTTCGTCTGCCCCCTGATCCCCTCGCAGGGGTCGCACCCCCGGAGGGGCACGTAGAAGGAGTATTTTTTGTTACAGGGGGTTTAAAATGAATGGTTCTTTTGGCTTTGTTTGTACGGCAATTTCCGTAAAAACACAGTCAAACAAGAACCTTCAGTGAATCTGTCTGTATGTTTTAAACAGACTCTTCCTTCGTGCCCCCTCCGGGGGATCAGGGGGGGGGCAGACAGATAAAGACACTTTTTTCAATTAAGAGATCAGGGCTATGTCTTGAACTCTTGTGCTGAGCGAAGCCGAAGCATTAAACTTTAAACTATTATTAAATGGAGTACACATTATGAAACGATTATTTAACTTTTACATTTTCTCTCTCATCCTTATTCCGGTTCTGGCCTTTTCGGGCTGTGAAGCAGGGCTTAATAGTTCCGGTGACTCTTCAAAGAAGAGTGATAATGATGACTATAGCTTTTCCGAGATGTATTATAACATTAAGGAGCTTAAAACTACTGTTGCCAGTCTGCAAACCCAGATCACCGCGTCAAATAGCGAGATTGAATCTTTGAGAAAAATTATTGCTCCAGTGGGGTCTATTCAGGCATGGCATAAAACCCTGGATGAGTCTCTTGAGATTCCCGCAGGGTGGGTTGAGTGTAATGGGCAGGTGGTTAATGATACGGAGAGTGATTATGACGGGTTGACTGTGCCCGATCTTAATGGTGAAGGCAGGTTTCTTCGTGGAGGGGCTGTTTCCGGGGAGCTTGAGGAGGATGCTACTGCTGTTAATGGGTTGGGGGCGGACTCTGGCGGGAGTCATGCTCATTCCATAACGGAGTATTATCAAATTCCTTTACATGGTACTTCTACTTATAATCCAGGTAGTGGAGATGAAGGTTCATCCGGGGGAACAACTACAACTCCTTCCGGGAATCAAAGTGGTCTTGCTTACACGAATATTGGTGATCAAGGTCTTTACTATACAATGACAACAAATACAACCGGTTCTCACTCTCATTCCCTTACGGGAGATACCGAAACCCGGCCGTCCAATATGTCCGTTGTCTGGATCATGAGGATCAAATAAGCAGGGGTTTTGTTCCTGCTCTGTCCGGAGTTGGGTCCGTTTTGTCGCAGGCGCGAAGTCCGTGACTTCGCTTTCATATATCAGGAAGGGGTTTTCCTTTTGACATGGAGTCCGGGGAAAACGGGTGAATAGAATCCTTTAGTGTCTATTTACCATGTTTCAAACAGACTCTTCCTACGTGCCCCTTGGGCGATCAGGGGGCGGGTAGAGACTTTAAACTATTTTAAATGGAGTACACACTATGAAACGATTATTTAACCTTTACATTTTCTCTCTCATCCTTATTCCGGCTCTGGCCTTTTCGGGCTGTGAAGCAGGGCTTACAAATAGTTCCGATAGTTCTTCGGAAAAGAGTGAGATTGATAAGTTTAGTTTTTCTGAGATGTATTATAACATTAAAGAACTAAAGATTACTGTTGCCAGTCTGCAAACCCAGATTACTGCCTCTTCTGTGAAGGAAGCAGAACTTCAGAGCGAGATTGATACTTTAAAAAAAGTTGTCGCTCCTGTGGGGTCTATTCAGGCATGGCATAAAACCCTGGATGAGTCTCTTGAGATTCCCGCGGGGTGGGTTGAGTGTAATGGGCAGGTGGTTAATGATACGGAGAGTGATTATGACGGGTTGACTGTGCCCGATCTTAATGGTGAAGGCAGGTTTCTTCGCGGAGGGGCTGTTTCCGGGGAGCTTGAGGAGGATGCTACTGCTGTTAATGGGTTGGGTGCGGACTCTGGCGGGAGTCATGCTCATTCTATAACGGAGTATTATCAAATTCCTTTGCATGGTACTTATTCTTTTACATATAGAAGCGGTGAAGAAGGAAATCCGGGATCAACGACAACTCCTTCCGGGAATAAAAATGGTCTTGCTTACACGAATATTGGTGATCAAGGTCTTTACTATACAATGACAACAAATACAACCGGTTCTCACTCTCATTCCCTTACGGGAGATACCGAAACCCGGCCGTCCAATATGTCCGTTGTTTGGATAATAAGGATTAAATAAGCAGGGGTTTTATTCCGGCTCTGTCCGGAGTTAGCTTCTTTTGGGGAAGAGGTACTTTTGCCCAGTTGAGTTCTTCTCCTTATACTTTCTATACTAAAAAAAGAAAGAGAACATTCTATTGCTCTCTTTCTCTTTTTTTATATTTAGAGCATTTTTAATCTTTCGAAATAAAGTACTAATTTAAAAACTTTTCAACCAGATTCCTTTAAAATATCCTATAATGTAAGGATTATAAGGTTGCTCATAATAATTAGTTCTACTATTGATATTGTTTTTCAATAAAAAATCCAAAATAACCATTCAAGACTTCATTCGAACATCCTCCAATAATATAACCATAATTTCCACTTATAGAATTAAGCATTCCTGTAACAATTCCACTAGAACCTGAATAATTATTCTCCGTACCAAGCACAATGTTGTGAGAGCCAGTACGAGTATTATCACGGAAAGTACAAACATATTTTTTCTCCCCATTATATGTCATCCATTCGCAAACATCATGCCCCCCCGGACGAACTTCATTATACCCAATAACCAGGTTTCCAAGACCATTAACACTTAGAGTAGAGTTTGTTCCATTGACAATATTCACATTCATCCCACTAAAAACCAGGTTATTCCCATTCCTGGTTACTCCCTGGAAAGTCGCAGAAATAGTATCAATATCATCCTGCAAACCGCTTACCGAATCTCCCTGGCTGTTAAGCGCAACAGTATGGCTCAGGACTGTGCCTTCAAGACTGGTTAGTGATTCCGATTGACCGGATAAGGCGTCTTGCAATTGGGCTATTGTTTTAGCTTGTTCATCTATTGTGTTTAACTGTTCACTGATAGTGTTTTCCATAGTCGTAAATTTCGTATCCAGTGCAGATATTTTTTCGTACATATCGGAAAAACTGAATTTTCCTGTTGTACTTTCATTGCTGTTTTTCCCCGAATCCATCCCTGCTTCACAGCCAAATATGGTTGTTGCCATAATAACAAATAGAAAAATCATAATTCTGTTAGTAAATATTTTCATTCATTCCTCCGATTTTAAAAAAAATAATTAATTTTGCAGCAGCCGGTTCCTGAACAGCCAATTTTTCGAATAAACACCCTTTTTTAGAGCTTTACAATTAGATCAAGCCTCTATTTAAAGCGGATTCTTCTAAAATTGATTAACAAAAAATCGGTTGAGCTAGTGCTTTCCGGTTTATATCCCGGTTTCAGCGTGGGCTACATAAACCATATTTTTGCAGATTTTTTATAAACATGGTTTGTATTTTTCATAATATACTAAAAAAAGTGAGTAGCGTCAACATTGTTGGAATAGATGTTATATTTTATAGGATAAACAACGATTTTTTTGTGATTTTTTTTATTGTCGGGGATCTTGCATGAATTTTCTTTACGGATTTTAAATTTTGCACATAAAAAAACCCCTCTGTGAAGAGGGGTTTTTACCGGTTCTAAGAACCGGATTAGTATATAATTAAAGGATAGTTCCTTTAGTTTATTACTCTGCTGACAAATTCATCTGGAATTTAATACCTGCATAAATATCAGATCCCTGAGCTACACCAGCATAAGAATCCATATTTGCTATATACATAACACCAGGAATAACATTAAAACCATCCATAACCTGGTAGTCTACTTGTCCGTAAATACCCAGCTTTGCGTCAGAACTGGTATACATGTCATTACTGGCGCTAACATAAGCAGCTCCGGCAAGAATTTTGATAGGTGACAACTTAACCATTACTTCACCAAAACCTTCAATAACAGAAGTATTTTCAAAACCATCTCCGGCAGCATTTCCCATTACTTTATTTGCGGTTGTATCAGGTCCACCTGGTAAAACAGTAACCCCCAAAACTCCCATATTACCGGTATTCATTCCATAAGTAGCATTAAAATTAATTGAAATCATTTTTCCCGCATCTATTTTACCATGAAGGTAAGCTATCCATGATGTTATGGTTTTTCCATCATAAGCATCAGCGGATTCCAGTTCAGTCATATTAATGGCAAAGCCGGGACCAAAAGAAAGAAAATCATTCTTGAATTCATATCCGGCGGCAATTTGAGGATACATATTATTTGTGCTGGTTCCTAAAGTAACACTATCAGAAGTAGTATTCGTTGTCTTTGGTTGTATTAAATCAATATAAGCACCAAAAAGAGTCAATTTTATTTGAGTAACACGATTAGGCCATGATGCACCAAATCCAACTCCGGCATTGTCACCAATAGCACAACTTGAATAGTGCTTATATGGAGCTTCCGTTACACCAACCAAGAACTCACCAATACCTAGATCATAAGCGCCATAAATATGTCTTGTTTTTACATCATAACCATCTACTGGACCTTTTACAGCTAATTCTACCTGGCCTCTTAATTTACCATATGAACCTTTTGCGCCAAAACGAGCAACAGCAACAAGATTTTCATGGAAATCGGTTTCACCTTCGGTAGCAGTTGCACTAACAGCTTCTTTTGATTGAATCTGGTACCCGGTCCACAGACGCATTTGCATATAAGGAACAAACTTCTTCTCAGCTTTTGCTTCAGGCTCATCCGCAACTGCAGGAGCAGGTTCCTGTGCAAAAGCTGTACCAACAGCTAAAATAGCAATAATTAAAGCCAAAAAAAGATTTCTCAGTTTCATAAAAAAATCCTCCACGATTTTTAACATTTAAACTTTTTAAATTTTTGTATTATATCTAAATAAATGCTATTTAAATTAGATTAGGACATACTATGGCATATTATTTTAAAAAGTCAAGGAGAATTAAGAAAGGGTTCGAGGTTCAAGGTTCGAAGTTCGAGGTTTATTATTACGAGTAATTGCTCAAAAATAGGGGAAAATATAGGATACAGTATAAAAAAAGGATAAAGGCGGCATTAAAGAGCCCTTGCTGATATTTTATCAGGCTGAGACCAGGCAGAACCCGGGCTATGGCAGGAGTATCGATAAAATTATTTTGATATTAATCTATTAAACATCAATTTTCACAAAGTTCAACCGATTTAGTGACCCCCACGGAAGGGGAAACGTCCATAAAACAAGGTCAAAACTCCAAAAAAAATACACTTTATCACAAAAATGTTGATATCCTCAGGTAAACAGGCCTGAGTCTGAGAAAAGAGCCCTTGCCTGCAGCTATCAGCATATTTTTTTCCAATCCTGATAAAAACATCCCCAATACACTTACACCAAAAGGCAGCACACATTGTGATAAAAATCAATAAAACAATCTTTTTTTCTTATAATTATTAAAAAATGCTTGAAATATACGCCTGCATAGTTAACCTGCGTTTAGTTACACCGGCAAAAAGAAAGCCCCATCTCCCACAAGAGATGAGGCTTTCCCGGGACAATTCTTTCGAAGAGCCCAACTTCAACACCTGTTTAAAAACAGCTCTTCCGGAGAATTGTCAATTAAAAAATTAAATTCTTTAAGGAGCACTTCGGCTCCGCTCAGTGACCCCACTTCGGATCCGCTTAGTAACCCCACTTCGGCTCCGCTCAGTAACCCCTGGTTATGGTACAGGGAGGGTCATTGAAAAAAGAATTTTTAATTAAATTAAATTCTTTAAGGAGGGCATCGTATGCCGCAATCTAAAAAAAACAACCTTCCGGCAGCATCACCGGAAACCCGGTCACTGGTGGAAATCGAAGTGGACCTGGCGGAAAGAGAGAGTCTTGAAATACTGCTCAAGGAAATAATATTGAATCTTCCCCTGGACAGGTCATCGGCTGAAGAGATTTATCGATCAAACATTCCCGGGGAACAATTTAAACTGAGTCTCGACGGCTTTGAGATGCGGGCGCTCAGGTCGTTTTTTCAAAAAATACGCCACTTCGGCTCCGCTCAGTAACCCCACTTTGGCGAAAGCTGGTCCGGTCTCAGAGGGACCGGACCAGCTAAAAGATTAATTTAAAAAAATTGATTGATTTATATTTAAAAAGAATTAGCTTTCTTTTTAACAATTATTTATATCTTATAAAAACAGACAAATTTCAGGAGGAAATAACATGCAATGTCCAAAATGCAACGCGGAAATGGAAAAAGTAGCCCATGAAAATATAGAAGTAGACCGGTGTACAGGCTGTCACGGCATCTGGTTTGATATGCTTGAGCACGAAGACCTGAAATCCCTTGATGGTTCGGAAAAAATTGACATTGGAGATGCCGAAGTTGGGGCAAAATACAACAAAATCGCCGATATAAACTGCCCGGTATGCAGCATAAAAATGATCCCCATGGTAGACAAGGATCAGCCCCACATCTGGTACGAAGCCTGCATTACCTGCGGCGGCGTATACTTTGACGCGGGCGAGTTCAAAGATTTCAAAGAATCTACAGCCCTTGATTTCTTCAAGGATATAAAAGCCGGAGAACGGGGTTAGTCTTCGGCTCCGCTCAGGGACCGGATGGCCGGGGAAAATAGGTCAGAAACTGTTTTTAAAAATTGGATCGGTCTCAGCATGGGGCTGCCCGGGGTTGAAACCCCGTGAAACAGAGCAGAGCTCCGGGATAAAATCTTCGGAAACCAGCTCTATTTAAAAAGAGTTTCTTAAGAGTGCGGACCCTGCGAAGCAGGGAAAATATACGGAAGAAACTGTGGGTATACCGGGGTCTGTTTTGCGAAGATGCTCCGGGCAAGGGTCTGGTTCTGAGAGACGTTGCAGTGCAACGC
>JAAENB010000042.1 GCA_024224995.1 bacterium
AGGGCAAGGGGGACATTCTCTTCAAGTAGTTCCCGGATAAAAGAAGATGGGATTTCAATTTCTTCAATCCCGGCAAAGATCCCCAGTTTTTCTTCTATTTTTAATTTTAATATTTCTTTGACTTTATCAAAGGAAAAACTGTCATACGGCATGGTATCCTCCGCAAAGTTCAATAGTACCAGGAAACAGTAAGGCGTCAATCAATATTTTTTTGCTTTAAGAAGACTTGCCCCGGTACTCAGCAGCAAGAATGGTAAAATCATCTTCCAGGGTTTTTTCCCCGGTATACTCAATAACCCCGGTATAAACATTCCGGCATAACAACCCGGGTGAAGAGGACGCGGCCGATATTTCCGCTATCCAGGAGCAGAACTTTTTATCATCCGTGATTCCCAGGAATTCTCCTTCCCGGTTTTGCGCTTCAATGATGCCGTCCGTATACAGGATAATCCTGTCGCCCGGATACAGAGTCGCTTCTGTTTCCGTGGAATTGGGCTCAAAAAAATCATTTATCAGTCTTCCTTTTGTTTTGATTATTTCCGCTGAACCGTTTTTCCTGATTATAATAAAGGGCGGGTGCCCGGCAGAGGTAACAATGAGAGAGCCATTTTCCAGGTCCAGGCAGCAGGTAGCGGCGGAAAAAAAATTTTTTCCCATTTTGCCGATCAAATTTTTTCTCATTTCTCTGAGAAGCAGAACCGGTTTTTCCATAAAAGTATCCCAGTTGGAATCAAGCGCCATGCTGATCATGGACGCCGTAAGAGCGGCAGAAACCCCGTGACCCGAAACATCACAGATAAAAAGACCAAGCCTGTTTTTTTCTTTGTCGTACCGGATATCCATGAAGTCGCCGCCTACCCCCATCATGGGCTCGTATTTAAATGACACAAGAGCACCGGGAATGTCCGGGATATTTTTGGGAAGAAGCCCCAGCTGTATGTCCCGGGCCATCATAATTTCTTTTTCAAGAACCGCGTTTTGTTTTTCCTGAATAATATTACGGGCGTTATTAATTGAAATAGCGCATTGTGATGATAAGATAGATAATAACTGAATACGTTCGGGAGTAAAAATATTTTCCGCGAGATTATTTTCCAGGTAAAGAATACCGTTCATGGAACCCCTGTCTTTAATCGGCATGCACAGGACCGATTTTGATTTATTACGGGTGATATAGGGATCAGCAGCGAATAAGCCCTGTTTGTGAGCGTTATGCAATATGAGGTCTTCCCCGGTGCGGAAAACAAAATTGATAATCGCGTGAGAAAGTTCTTCGTGTTCATTAAGCGGAATAGACTGAAGAACCCTCAACCCGCTGTTGGTGGCCGCAGCTTCAATATACAGCTGCTGTTTTTTGGGGTCCAGCAATAGCAAAAATCCTTTTTGAGCGCCCGCGTTTTCAATAGCAAACTTCATCATTTGTTCCAGGAGAGAGCCCAGGTCTATTTCACCGGATAAGGCCTGGGACGCGGAAATGATTGTGGAAAGATCGAGCAATTCCGAGGCTTTGGTGGATGTAGTAAGTGTATCATAAACAAAGGAATCGGTATTGTTCTGCTCATAAGACCATTGAGGTTTTCTTTTTTCGGAGAAATTATATTGAGAATATTCAAATTCCAGGTCTTTTGCTTTCGCGCGAGCACCCCACCGTGAGTAACAGTCATAGGCGTTTTTAAGGTACAGAACTCCGGTATCTGAAAAATTGTTTTCCAGGTAAAAACCGGCAGCCAGTTCGCAGGCAAGAGCTTCTTCCTGAATATAGTTATTTTCGCGCGCGCCGATAATGGCTTTTTCATAAAATTCCATTGCCATGAAAGGATTTTTTTCGGTCCTGGCCAGCTCGGCCTCAACAAGGTAGTATTTATGTAAATGATTCATTGGAGAATGCCGAGCCCATTTTTTGAGTTTCCGCTGATTCTTTGAAACTTTTTTTTTTTTTTTTTTTCTTTCCGGTTTTGTTTTTTCGGAAAAGAGGGCCAGCCGGCATAGAGAATCAAAAAAGTAAAATGCCGGCACAACAACAGTTCCAATAATTACATTCAAAAGTTTTTCTGTTTTAGCGGCGTATTCAAGCGCGGAAAAATAGTCTCGGAACAGGAAATAGAGAATCATTTTATTGTTATAAAATGTGCAAAGAGCATTTTCATCGTTCATTGAAAGGAAAAAATCAAGCATCTTTTTTTCATTATAATGATTTCCGGTTAAACAGCACGGATCGCCGGTGGTACCCGTAAGATTTTCAATGACCTGCCGATATTGCTTAAAAACCGAGAGTACCGGTTTTTGCTGTAAGGAGCCAATAGCATTATTGTGTTGATCCATTTTTTGTCCAAGCCCGGTTAACTCAACTCCCGCTACATACGAATGATAGAAAAAAGTAAAAAGAGAGCGGGAAGCGTATTCAAAATCACCGGCGTCCAGACCGTACTGGTATCCTTCCAGCAGGGGATTTAATGTTTCTCGGAGAGGTTCTTTCCAGTGCCGAATGAGCGTATTAAACACCATGATGCTCCTGGCGCGGATCTCAATAGTCTGGTATTTATTTATAATACTTTCACCGAGTTTTGCCGCGTTGTACCCGCCGATAATGTCATTGGTTCCTCCAATAAGAATAACGCCGTACCCTAAGAATGCCAGTCCCGATTGCCTGGTGTAGCCGTACCTGGAAAAAAGAGAAATTTGTTTAAATATAATTAATGGGAGCAGGTTGGGGCGGGTGCTGTAGACGGAAGACGAAATATTTTGTAATATTCGTTCTGCTGCCTGTTTAGCAGGATCTTTCATCTGCTTGTACTCACCGGTTTTGTTAACGGACATTCCTCTTAATAAGAATCTGGTTTTCAGTAGTCCGAAAATAATATGGGCTTTATTCGGCATAGGAGGCAGGCTCACTCCCAGCTGCCGCAAAACCGGGAGCGCCATGTTTATCGCCTCAAGCATTTGATTGCGGGCAATATGCCCTTGAATTTGAATTTCATATATTTTTATTTTATCCAAAAGAGTTTTGGCATTGACCAGGATCTCTTCCGCTAACTGTTTCATTCGTTGAAAGTCCGCGAAAAGATATGCCGATTCAGCAGCTTCCAGATGCAGGGAAAGAGAGAGGTCGTAACTATGTTTCCAGCAATCATTCTCAAGAAACCGGATGCCGCGTTCCAGGTAATTAAACGCGGTATCGTAGGCAGCAGATTTTTTTGCCTGGATACCGGCCTTGAGATTGAGTTCCGGGAGATTTTCTTTGTTGTTGCCCTGTAATCCCGCATGTATCCAGTAATTAAGCTGGTTGATTATATATAACATATTGCTCTGAAGCTCCGCTTCATCCGCGTGTTCCAGGAGAATACTCCCAATGCGGTAGTGCTGTTTAGCCAGTTTACTGCCGGAAAGAAGAGCGTACGCGGCTTCCTGTATTCTATCGTGACTGAATTTGTAACTGTTGTCATGGGTAATAAAGAAGTTTTCGTTGATAGCACTTTGAAGGGCCTGGAGTGTCTCTTCAACAGGCTTTCCATAAACCAGGGTAAGCGTTTCCAGATCGAAGCTGTTCCCAAGGCAGGCGCACAGGTTAAGGATATCCTGCGTCTCTTCAGGGAGGGTGCTGATTTTTTTTGACATCAACGCAGCTACATTGTCCGTTACCAGCAGGTCTTTGATCTTTTGAGTGTCCCATTTCCATCCAAGAGCCGGATGTAATTCCAACGCGTTTATCTCATAAAGATTTTTCAGGAACTGGTTTACGAAAAAAGGATTGCCGTTTGTTTTTTGATATACCAGGTCCGAGAGGGAATGCAGCTCGTTTTCATCACATCGCAGGATGTGGGATATAAGAAGATTCATGTCTTTTTTGGCCAGGGGACGCAAAGAAAGATTGGTAATAATTACGTCACTTTTTTTCATCTCATCAAGAACAAGGAGTAGGGGATGAGACCCCGAAACCTCGTTATCCCGGTACGATCCGATTAAAAAAAGATAGCCGAGCTCCCTGTCTACGGCCATGTTTTTAATGAGTTTTAAACCGGCAGCGTCCGCCCATTGCAGATCGTCCAGAAAAAGGAACAGGGGGTGTTTCTCCGAAGCAAAAAGAGCGACAAATTTTTTAAACACAAAATTGAACCTGTTTTCCGATTCACCAGGGGGCAGCTCCGGAACGGCTGGTTGTTTCCCAATTATAAATTCAATTTCCGGGATAATATCGGTAATTATTTTTCCGTTGGGAGCAAGCGTGGAAAGTAACTGCTGTTTCCATGATTCGATTCTTTCTTTGCTTTCCGTGAGAACCAGCCGGGCCAGCTCCCGGAATGCCTGTCGAATAGCGCTGTAGGGAACTTCTTCACCAAATTGATTATATTTTCCGGAAATAAAATATCCGCTTGAAGAGAGAACAGCGTCATGGGCTTCATGGACAAGATAGGATTTACCAATGCCCGGAGGCCCGGAAACAAGAACCATTTCTTTTTTTTGATCGTTTTTCCTGTGAAAAGATTCAAAAAGGATAGCAAGTTCTTTATCCCTGCTGACCAGTTTTTGCGACAGATCCAGTTTAATGGGGATATCGTTCTCAGCAAGACGAAAAGTTTTATCCAGGCTGTCAATAGAACCGTTCTTTTCGAGCTCGCTCCGGCATTCCTGTAAATCGGACATTAAGCAGAGACTGTTCTGGTAGCGGTTATCAGCCGATTTCGACAGGAGTTTTAATACAATGGCGGAAATTATCTTGGGAATTCCGGGAGTTTTTATATGGGGAGCTGCCGGTTCACGCGCGATGTGAGAGTGTATAACTTCCATGGGGTCCGTGGATTTAAAGGGAACGGAACCCGTAAGCATTTCGTAAAATGTAATGCCCAGAGAATAGAGGTCCGAGCGGTAATCAACGGAGCGGTTCGTTCTTCCGGTCTGTTCCGGAGACATATACAGAAGTGAGCCTTCAATTACAGCAGGGTTGTATATTTGATCATTTTCACGGGTTAAGATTTTGGTGATGCCAAAATCGGCCAGTTTAACAATGTTTTTTTCTTCGTTAATGAGAATATTCGCGGGTTTAATGTCATTATGAATTATATTTAATTTGTGCAGGCTGCCGAGAATATGGGCGATTGCAACGGCAATATCCAGGAAAGAATGAATAGTCAGTTTTTTTTTATTGAGGATCTTTTTAAGAGAAATGGCACCAAAATCTTCGAGAATTATGGCGATTCCGCTGTTTGATTCTTTAATGTCGCTGGTAGAAACAACCCCATCCAGGTCAATGTTCATTAAGAGTTCATATTCGTGTTTAAAACGGGCAATATCCGTGGGGGAGGGCCAGGCGCCTTTTAACACTTTAATAATTTCGGTTTTTGAGCGCGGGTCTTTTTGGGCGCGGAAAACAATTGATTGCTGGGTTTCATCAATTTTCTCAAGGATTGTATAACCTGCTATAGTCTCCATTGGAAAAATATACCGGGGAAAACGTTTTTTGTCAAGAATTTAGTTCCCGGAAGACTCTTGTTTTGTTGCATAAAAGAGCTTGACGCTAACCCGGCGCACTGGTAGGTATCAAAATTGATGTTTTTACCAGGAATAACAAACCCGGTGAAATGGGGAAAACAGGCCCTGTTTAAAATCAAGTTTCTTAAGAGTGCGGACCCGGCAGGGCCGGGAAAAAATACGAAAGAAACTGTGTTGATACCGGGGTCTGTTTTGCGAAGATGCTCCGGGCAAGGGTTTGGTTCTGAGAGACGTTGCAGTGCAACGCCTTTACTGGCTGGTTTCAGGCCAGGGCTATGGAGATTCCGGGAACAGCTCTGTTTGTAAGTTAGTTTCCCAGGGCTATAGGTATTTCTCATAACGTGGGGCTTCCAGCCCCTCGTTATGAAGAAAGAGGCCCGTTTCAAAATTCTAGTTTCTTAAGAGGAGTAAACACTATGAATAA
>JAAENB010000043.1 GCA_024224995.1 bacterium
ACTGGGGGCTGCCGGAGATGACTCATATGGAACAGTACTTTACGTAAGCACACCCGGCTCTAAAAAACAGGTTCACCAACAAAAAACCGCCCCCTACCGGAAGGGGGAAGGAACCCCCATGCCCTGGCAGAAAAAAGGCTCAAAACTGAAAAATTGAATCTTCGCTTATATCGTCACGGTCTCTGACTATTTTGATATATTCATCACTAACTGAGTGGTCTTTTGTATCGGCAGCGTAACTTGCTAAGAGCCCGCCTAATTTTACGGCATCCTCTTTTGGAAGCCGGTTTCCCAGCTCAAAATAGACATCGTTAAAACGGGTTATGCTGAAATTTTCTTTATCTTCCCAGAACCTGTTTTTTATAAAGGTTTTAACCAGGAAAAATACCTTGATCTTATCGTGCCGAAAATAGAGTTTTTTATCGGTCCCAAGGATCATTTTTAGTGAAGACATAACAGTTAATTCAGGCCCATATGCGTCAACAAGGTCTCCCGGTAGAAAATAGTCTTCCGAATTGAGGGTCCAGTTGAATATATCTTTTGAGAATAGTTCCTGGCGAAAGCCGCGATCATTATTTTGATCTTTATACCGTTCCGCCATGATATCATACTGCTTTTCCTGGAGGTTGAAAATATCAATTTCATTCAGTTTTTCTCCCTTTGCCAGAAGCTGTGCAACTATTCTTAAATCCACTGGGTTCGACAGTATCCTGGCTGCTGCCGGGGTGGTGAGCTCGTTTTTAATTTGTTCTACCCATTTTAAGCAATTAGTGCGATATTCGTCTTTCCGGTCTTCTTTTTCCACATACGTGTTTTCGTATGTGAGGAGGTATTCCTCTATTTGATTTTCCTCCAAAGGCATGAGTTTGTATACGGCGGCGTTTGCCGGTTCCTGCCAGTCTATGAGCTGGGTTGTGATTAAGATATTCCCTTTATCGCAGTCTTTTAAAAATCTCGTTATTTCATTCCGCGTGCCCTGGTCCACTTCGTTTAGCCCGTCTATAAAGATTATCATTGTTTTGTTCGATACCAGTTTCCTGATCTCTTTTTCTTCGTCGATTATGCTGTCTCTTAATCGATATTGTATTGCCTCTATGACGCCGTTTTTGCACTCCCGTGCCGGTAGGAAGACGGGTATCTTCCTGGTTTTTAAAAAATTCTCTTTTGCCGCCCTGAGCTTGTTTTTCACAAACATTGTTTTCCCCAGGCCCGAGAGCCCTTTTAAGACGATTATTCCTTCGATGCCGCGTATTGCTGCTGATATTGGTTTTAGCTCTGTTTCGTCTTCCCCGGTGATTTCCGTGACGTTTGATCCGGGGTAATAGGTCTCTTCTCTGGCTGATTTTGCCAGGTTGGCTTCGTCCATGAGAGTTTCAATGAAGGGGGAGATGAGTTTATGCCGGAGTGGGGGGAGGAAGATTATGGTGAATTTTACTGAGTAGGTGATGAATTTTTTCCAGCCAGTGAGGCTGATGAAGTCGCGAAGTTTTTCGGAGCGGGGGTATAGCTGGATGAGGATTAGGCCCAGGACGAAGTAGAATATTGAGAGCGGGGTGACTATTGTTAGTGCCCAGGTGGTGATTGTTTTTATTATGTTATTCTCTTTTAATTGATCTTCGTTTTTGTTTTCTATAATTATTCGTTTATCACCCGGGTACTCATATACTCTTTTTGCGAATTTTTCTCCTGGTTTATTTTTTGGTTCATTATTATAGAAATATTCTTCTGAGGTTAACCAGTTGTGTTTGTTACGCCCATATTTTATTCTTGTTATTCCCGGAAAGGTTTTGTTTGATTCATGGAGTAAAACTTTTTTTAATTCTGAAATGTTAATGGAAAAATGTAATGTTTGAAGTTTGGGAGAATCTGTTAGATCTATTTTTTTTAATGTTTTACTTTCTAATATGTCTAGTCTTGTTAATTCAGTTAATTGTGATAAATTTAAATCACTTATATTGCAGAAATTCAAAATAAGTTTCTTAAGATTTGTATAGTTTTTTAAGTCTACTTTTGTTAAGTTTTCGTTCCAACTCAGGTCCAGTTTATCTAAATAAACAGGCAATTTAGATTGACTTAAATCTTTTATATTGCAAAAAGTCAAATTAAGTTTCTTAAGATTTGTATAGTTCTTTAAGTCTACTTTTTTTAAGTTTTTGTTTCTATTTAGATCCAAACTCTTTATAGTGTCTGGAAACGTTATTGAATCTAATGTTCTAAGATTACATCTGTTGAGATTCAGTTTTTTAAGTCCGTGAAAATTTTTTAGATTTATATTTTTTTGGTTTAAGTCATTATATGATAAGTCTAAAGCTGTCAAAAAACCATCTTTATCAAAAACCATATCCTTCTCATAAGAAGGTTTGTTAATCCCCTTATCCCTACATAACTTCTCAATCCGTTCCTTATCATCAACTTTCGCCTCCCCCCGATCCATTGCAAAACCGGCATACATAACAATAAACAAACAACACAAGGTCGATATCATACTGCTTTTTCTCATATAACCTCTCCGGGAGCCATTATCCTTTTCAGCCTCTGAATCGATCATAACGATAATAGAGCAACCCCCTTTTGTCAAATACTTTCAAAAGCACGGACAGACTCCCGTGCTCTTCGGCTAAATTGAACTTTTGCTGTGAAATTGTGCCGATTTCCTCACAAATTGAATTTTTTTTTCAAAAAATCCCAAAAAATCAAATTTTTTTTTAGTAAAAAGGCCTTCCCGTTCGTCCTAATAGTAAGGGGGTGTTGTTCAAGAAAAAATTATTCCTTTTACCTTGCCCCCTGTACCTTTTAACTGCCTCGGAGGCCTTATGTACGTTAATACTACTATCAACATGAATATCGAACTTTTGGATAGAGTGGAGGCTGCTTCGCAGCAGCTGAATATGTCGCGGAGTAAGATTATTGTTCTGCTTCTGAACCGCGTTATGCTTAAGAAAGAAATTCCATTGGAGGTGTTTAAGCAGATAAAGTACCAGCCGCGGAATCTTGCTTCGAATTGGAAACAGGTTCACGCGTATCCCGAAGTTGAGGTCTATGAAGCCTGGATCGATATGCGGAAGATCTTTAAACGGTCTGTTTCGCTGGTTCTCGCCATTGCTATAGAAGAGTTCCTGGACCAGTTGGTAGTGGATCTTTCCGCTGCCGAAGATCCCGGCGGTTTGGATAACTATCCACCTGCATATACCTTTTTAGCAAGAGAATCCTCTGGGATACAGAAATTCGTCATTTATTGGGGGTTGCCGGAGATGACTCATATGGAACAGTACTTTACGTAAGCAAACCCGGCCCCAAAAAACAGGTTCACCAACAAAAAACCGCCCCTACCGGAAGGGTGCAGGAACCCCCATGCCCTGGCAGAAAAAAGGCTCAGGACTGAAAAATTGAATTTTCTCTAATATCGTCGCGGTCTCTTACTATTTTGATATATTCATCACTAACTGAGTGGCCTTATTTTCCCATAACCAGTTTTTTATCGGTCCCAGGGATCATTTTTAATGAAGACATTATTGCCCCTGTTTCACGAAGTCTCAATATCCCACTGCCGAATCCCCAAATAATTTTCCAGCACCCGGATCTGCGCATCCAGCTCCCTCGCTTTCGTCACGTTATACGAGCAGAAATAAACGGAGTTCAAAAACTTCGCGGCCATATACACAACCGAGCACAGCTCATAATAACTACAATTCGCCGGACCAAAATCGTTAATCCCTCTATCGAGAAAAGCGGCTTTCAAATCGAGAAAACCGGACCGTATGGAGCCGAAGAGCTCCAAAACATCATCATCGATCTTGTTTTGTTTGCGCATTACTGTAAGGCGGTCCATACAGGATTTATACCAGAGCGTTTTAAGTTCGTAATAATAGGAAATAAATTCATAATTAGATTCGATTTCGTTTTTAAGAGCAAGAAGATTCGACAATTTAATTTTCACTTCCCTGGTAAAGCCGTCAATGCCCGAACCTTTTTGGGAGATCAGGGCTTTGATCGCTTTAACATTAATGCGCAGCGGTTTCCCGTCAGCGGAACCGGGAAAGAAGCCCCCGAGCCTGTCCTTACAGAAATTGAAGTCCGTAAGTTGTTCATGGAGCCGGGAATTGTTTTTGAATTTCGCGAGAATAATCTTACCCAGTTTAATTAAAGAGTTGATATCAAAAGAAAATTTTCTCCTGGTGGCGTGAAGAAAAAGCCCCTGAAAGAGATGATAAGAAGAGCTCACACCGCGCGCGGCCAAACCCAGAATCAGTTTTTCGTATTGGGAGGCATTGGATTCAAAGTCGGAAATAATGTCTTTACAGGAATCACGAACACAG
>JAAENB010000044.1 GCA_024224995.1 bacterium
AAGATCGCAGCCGGCGACTGTGGTTGCGGCATAGCTGATACTGATACAGATTCTGATGGTACAGCTGATTGTATTGATGGATGTCCAACAGATCCGAATAAGATTGCTGCGGGTACTTGTGGTTGCGGAGTGGCCGATACGGATACAGACTCAGATGGCACACCGGACTGTAATGACAATTGTCCGACCGATCCAAACAAGACCGATCCCGGCACTTGTGGCTGCGGTGTAGCCGACACGGATACAGACTCAGATGGGACTCCGGATTGTAACGATGGATGTCCGACCGATCCGAATAAAACAGCAGCAGGTGATTGCGGTTGTGGAGTGGCCGACACCGATACAGATTCTGACGGAACGGCTGACTGTATTGACGGTTGTCCGACAGATCCAAATAAGATCGCAGCCGGCGACTGTGGTTGCGGCATAGCTGATACTGATACAGATTCTGATGGTACAGCTGATTGTATTGATGGATGTCCAACAGATCCGAATAAGATTGCTGCGGGTACTTGTGGTTGCGGAGTGGCCGATACG
>JAAENB010000045.1 GCA_024224995.1 bacterium
TGATAAGAATATGACGATATCGGTAATAAGTGATCCTACTCCCACGGAAAAGGGAGTAATCGGAATACCGCCGGAGTATGAGAATATTATTTTTGAACCTTTTTTTCGGATGGTAAGCGGGGTCTTTGAAAAATACGGTACCATTGATTTTGGATTGGGGCTCACCAGGGTTGAAAAAATATTCGGAAAACATAATGGCCGGGCTGCGGCCGGGAACATAAATGACAGCAGCGATTTTAGCAGGGAGCCGGTAATAAAAGTCGAATTCTCAATACAAATTCCTCTGGAAACAGTTTCGTAGAAGGTGAAGGCATGAAAGACCTACCTTACATATTGCTTGTTGATGATAAGGTTGAAGATATAATCGCACTGGAGAAAATACTCAAAGATATTGATGCCGTTTTTATAAGGGCTGAATCGGGTAATGAGGCCCTGGAAAAGATCCTTGAATATGATTTTGCCATTGCCCTCATTGATGTGCGGCTGCCCGATATTGAGGGTTTTGAACTAATGAAACTGATCCGGGAAGAGGAGACAAAAAAGAATTTGCCGATAATTCTTCTCTCAGCAGTATATTCGGAAGATGTTTATAAAATAAAGGGAATAGAGACAGGAGCTATTGATTTTATTTCCAAGCCTATTGTTCCGCAATTATTACTCGGCAGGATCTCTATTTTTCTTGAACTCTACAAACAAAGAAAGACGCTCGAAAGAAAAGAAGAGCGTTTCAGGGACTTTTTTGAAGAGGCTCCTATAGGGTTTCATATCTTTGGCCCCGATGGTATTATTACCGATATAAATCAATCGGAACTGGATATGATCGGGTATACCAGGGAAGAGATTATTGGAAAAAAGAGATGGAGAGATCTTATTCTTCCCGAAGAAAAAGATCTTTTTGAACAACACTGGAAATTGATCCGGAAGACCGGGCTGGTAAAAGACCTGGAATATACTCTTGTTCATAAAAAAGGCCATCATATAAAAGTACTGCTCAACGCGTCCGCGAACCTGGACCCTGAAGGGGCTCTGGTTAATACGCGAGGAAGTGTCGTGGACATAACCAAACGGAAACACGTGGAAGAAGAGATTAACAGCCTGGCGCGCTACCCGGAAGAGAATCCAAATCCCGTATTACGGATTAATAAAGAAGGAAAGATTCTTTATTGCAATAAAGAAGGACAGGTTTTACGGGATATATGGAATTATGATCCGGAAGAAAAACTGCCTTCTACAGTTTATGGTCACATAAAGGAGTCTCTAATAACCGGTAAAGCCAGGGAACTTGAGGTTCAGTCCGATGAGCATATTTACCTGATCCTGTTCTCCCCGGTCCCTGATTCCGGGTATGTAAACCTCTATGGAACCGATATTACCAGGCTGATGCAGGTAGAACAGGAACTTATCGCGTATAAAGATCAGCTTGAAAATATGGTCAGGACGCGGACGGAAGATCTTGTCGCGGCAAACAAAAAGTTGACTATTGAAATACAGGAACGAATAGAAGCGGAAGTCGCTCTTGAAGAGAGCGAAGAAAAATTCCGGACAATAACCGCGTCCGCGCCGGACGCGATTATTATGATAGATCATGAAGGTAATATAACCTTCTGGAATAAAACAGCTGAAATACTGTTGGGCTACACTCAAAAGGAAATCATAGGGAAAAATGTTCATACCCTGCTTGCTCCGGAAAGATACAAAGATGATATAGCAGAGGGGTTTAAGCTGTTTATGCATAGCGGGAAAGGCCCGGTCATTGGTTCCATGCGTAAAATGTACGCCCTGCACAAGAATGGCTCTGAAGTTCCGGTTGAATTAAGTGTGTCGGCCCTATTGAGCGATGAAAAGTGGCATGCCATTGGTGTTCTCAGGGATATAAGCGAAAGGGAGAAATCGGAGCAGGAAATTTCGCGCCTGGCTACGGTTATTGAACAGGTAGATGAAACGGTTGTTATTACCGATCCTGAAGGAAAGATAGAATACGCCAATCCCTTTTTTGAAAAGGAAACAGGATATACGGTTTCCGAAGCGCTTGGGAAAAATCCGGGTATTTTAAAAAGCGGGCTTCACGGAAAAGAATTTTATAAAGAGTTGTGGAGCACAATAAAATCGGGCAATACCTGGGAAGGAACCTTCATAAACAGGAAAAAGGACGGAACCCTGTTCCACGAAGAAGCAAGTATTTTTCCTATTAAAGAGAGTTCCGGAAATATTATCAATTACGCGGCAGTAAAACGGGATATCACCGAACGGAAGAACGCGGAGCAGGAGCTGGTAAAACTATCCAGGGCAGTGAAACAGAGTTTGAATATTGTAATGATTGTGGACAGGGACAATGTTGTTGAATACGTAAATCCTAAATTTAGCGAGATAACCGGATTCTTACCGGAAGATATTATTGGAAAAGAAGCGTCTATCCTTGGGACCCACTCTTTTGAAGAACAGCAGGAGTTTCTAAACGTTTTAAATGCCCGGGAAGAATGGCAGGGTGAGCTGTATAACAGAAAGAAAAACGGTGAGTTCTACTGGGAGTATGCTTCCGTCGCGGCAGTTAAGAACCAGGAAGGGGTCATAACTCATTATGTTAAAGACGCTGTTGATATAACAAAGCGAAAGTCTTTTGAAAGGGAACTGAGGGAAGCAAAGGAGAAAGCGGAACAGGCCAGCAGGGCCAAAGGTGAGTTCCTGGCCAATATGAGCCATGAGATACGGACTCCCATGAACAGCATTCTCGGGTTTATAGAAATGCTGGGGCGTACAGGGTTGTCCAGAACCCAGGCAGAATACCTGAATTATGTGGAAAACAGCTCAAAAGGACTGCTTCAAATTATTAATGATATACTCGATTTTTCAAAACTGGAAAGCAAAAAATTCTCTATTGACCTGTATAATTTTTCTCCTTTAAAAGAGTTTGAAATGGAGGTTGAGATTTTCCAGGGACTGGCGAATGAAAAGGGAGTTGAGCTCATCACCTATATTGATCCGTCATTTCCCGCGTCAGTTACCGGGGACGCCCTTAGAATACGGCAGGTTATTAATAACCTGGTAAGCAACGCTATCAAGTTTACTCCTGAAGGAGGGTATGTCTTGATTGATATTGAGAATATCGGGATATCGGATGAGAAATGCAGGATTTATTTTTCAATATCCGATACTGGGAAAGGGATCACCGATATAGTTCAAAAAGATATTTTTAAAGCCTTCCGCCAGGAAGACGCTTCTGTTACAAGAAGGTTTGGCGGGACCGGACTGGGACTGGCTATTAGTAATGACCTGGTTGATCTCATGGGTGGAAAGCTGGAGCTGAACAGTGAATTTGGATTGGGAAGCAGGTTCTTTTTTGATATTGAATTAAGCATCAATGAACACGCAGTACAGGACAATGAAGATATTAAAGAAACTTTTACCGGCAAAAACATTGTTCTCTATCTTCCGGAAAACAGGGAGACCTACCAGGAAATAATAATCGCCCGGTATCTCGCTTCAATTTCCCGGGAATTTAAACTATCTAGTGATATTGACGACATATGCGTGGATGACGCTATCGATGTTCTTTTTTATGTCTATTCTCCTTCCGAAGGTGATGAATTTGTCAACTTCGTTAAAAAGAATACATCTGTCCCTGTTATCCTGGTTGCCACAATCAAGAACTGGGTGAAAGCTCAGGATATGAAACAATATATTACCAAATTTATTAACCAGCCCGTGACCTTTAAAAAAATTGTTCATGCCCTGAAAGAAATTTATTTTGAGGGAAAACCCGGGATTATAGATGACAGTAAACCCCCGGAAGAGAAAATTACTATTAATGCCCGGGCTCTTGTTGCCGAAGATAATGAAATAAATCAGAGACTGGTTTCCCTGATGCTTAATGAAATGGGGATTTCTGTTGATATTGCCGGGAATGGTCTTGAGGCCATAAAAAAATTTAAATCCGGTTCCTATGATATAATTCTGATGGATATTAATATGCCAATACTTGACGGAATTGAATCAACGAAAAATATACTCCTTATTGAAAAAGAAGAAAAGAGAAATCATATTCCTATTATCGCTCTGACCGCGAAAGCAATTAAAGGAGACAGGGAGATGCTTCTTAAAGAAGGACTGGATGATTACATCTCCAAACCTATAGATATAGCGGTAATGAAAAATATCCTGTTTAAATACCTGGGGGATTCTAAAACTATGTCACCAATACCTGCTGCTAAACCATCAATGGAAAAAAGTGTTTCTGTTTATGATCTTGATTCGGTTGCTGAAGTGTTAGGTATCCCTTCAGGAATCGTAAAAGGTATTATTGAAAAATTTATAGCAACCGCTCATAAACATATCGAAGAGATAGAAAAAGGAATTTATGAGAAAAATTTTGAAACAATCTCAAAAGCGGCACATAAATTTAAAGGATCTGCCGCGAACTTACGGTTCGACAGCATAGCAGGACTTCTACAGCAAATAGAGATTAGCGCTAAAAATTCCGAACAGATTGATTATTTAAAGGTTCTGGATGAGGTGCAAAAGGAAATAGAGTCTATAAAAGTATAAGCCATTCTAAGAGAATTAAAATGAAAATTATTTATGCCACGGATATACACGGCTCATTCACGCGGGTCTATAATCTCCTCAAAGAAACCATTGCTGATGTGTATATTATATCCGGCGATCTTCTTAATATGCCTTTTTATTCAATTGAACCGTCAATTGAATATTATGAGATCCAAAATTATTTTCATGGCCTGAGAAAGCAGGAAGAGGAGAAACGGAAAGAAACTATCATCCTGGAAGATTTCGCCGCTTCGTTAATTGACTCTTCATCGAGCGATGATACCCTGAAAAGAAAAGCCGAGGAATATCTCACTCTTACGGAACGGGCAAAAGATGCCATGCTTCGAAAATACCGGGTCCTGGAAAATATTTTTTCCTCAAAGCCCTATGTTTCAATCTATACAATCCCCGGTAATTACGATATGGATCTTTCTCTCTCCGCTCTCAAAGAAAGAAATCTTCACCTGGAACGGAGAGACTCAAATGGCATTCGTTTTGCCGGGTATGGCGGCGCGGGAGTGCGGACCCCGGGGTTTCCGGAGAAATACGGTGTTCAATACAAAGGCAAAAACGGCGATAGCACCACAAGTGAGCTCTATCAATTTATGGATTCCAATAGTCCCGATGTTATCGCGGCCCATCATCCAGCCCAGGGCATGCTCGATAAACTGAGTTTTGATGACTCCTGGGGCTCGCCTTTGCTGCGGACCTATTGCGACAATCACGCGGTACGTCTTTGTCTCTCGGGTCATATTCATGAGGACTGGGGATTGCGGTATGCCGAGAATACGGTTTACCTGAATCCGTCTAACTTTGGAGAGGTGATGACCTTGAGCGGTGATATTTCCGAAGGGGGATTTTTACACGAGATTGAGGTGGAGGGAAATTCTGTTGTCAGGGTTTTGTATCGAAAAATAGTGAAGAGCCGGGTCTATGATATTGCTGAATATGTCAACGAAGGAGAAACATTTCGGGAAAACGTGATCGACGCGGAGCGGTTAAACCGGCATAAAAAATCGGAGAACAGTGATAGTGATATTAAAACATATACTCCTGTTCCTGAGCTGCGGATTTTCAGGGATATTCGGAATTTTTTCAGAATTCATCAAACCGAACAAACCGAATACCGGGTTGAGAACCTTGAAAAAGCTATTGAATCGCTCGATGTTGGCCCTGGTTCCGTTGCCATGGATCTTGTTGGTTCCGTAAATATGGGTATTGCTCAGAATTCTTCGGATATAGACCTGGTTCTGTATATAAAAGGAAAGGATTTCTTGCGGGAAGGCTCGGGTGTTCATTCACTTGAAGCGGCTGCCGACGATGATAAGTGCATTGACAGTAAGGTTATTCATGGCGATATCTTTAAAGAGATTGAAGACCGTTTGCGTGAAGCCCTGGGCGAAGAAATTCATTTTGAAGTGATTGACTGCATCGATCTTGATGCTGTTGCTGAGAGTATTAGCGGCAGGAATTATGAGTGTGAATATACTCAATGTTTTGCCGTATATCGTTCTATGTGCCGGCCGGTTAATTACAAGGTCATTGCTCCTGTTGAAGATATTATGAACCAGGATATTGATTTTCGCCAACAGGTTGAAGAAAATATTAGAACCTATCTTCGTATATTCGCTCGAACCGAAGATAATAAAAAATCTTTTGACAAATATCAAACCCGGCTTAAGACTCTCGGTATAACCCTGCCCGAATATGTAGCTAAAAAAATTGAAGTCCTTCTTCAGAGGAATACCGGGAAGAAATCATGACAGCATCTTTGGAAACAAACGTTTTAAAATCAAGTTCCTTAAGAGTGCGGACCCCGTCGAACGGGGAAAAATAGGTCAGAAACTGTTTCTATACCGGAGCCTGTTTCTGTCGGCCCCCCAACCCCTCGCAGGGGTCGCACCCCCAAAGGGGGCGTAAGAGTTTTTGAAAATGAGTCAATTTTAGCCCGGGGTTTTAACCCCAATAGGGCAGCAGAGCATAACCCCGGATAACATCTTCCGGTAGAACAGGCTCTGTTTATAAATAAGTTCACCAGGGTGATGGGTATTTCTCATAGCGTGGGGCTTCCAGCCCCACGTTATGAAGAAGAAGGCCCGCTCACAAA
>JAAENB010000046.1 GCA_024224995.1 bacterium
CAGCCTTAATGATCCAATGCTAAAAAAATGGTTGATTCTTATTGCTCCATCCGCTTCTGTTTTTTTAAGTATTTTATGGTACTGGGTGAAGAATAAGTTTGAAGACTATCTTATGCAAAAAGAATTTGAAAGTTTTATAAATAGAGCAAAACAAACACTTCATAATGCAATTAATGATCCAAATTCATCTGAAAAGCATATTAAAATGCTACGTAAAGAAGTTGAAGAACTGGAATTATTGACTATAAAGTCATATAGAGATAGAATAAAGATTCTCATAGATAGAAATGAATTATGATATTTTAATAAAAATAATAAGTTGAATTCAGCAAGTTTTAAAAGCCTAACCCACTAATCAACCGGGTGCGACATGAAGTTGCTGATTTAATTATTGATACTGTCGCAAGACAGTAGTTCAACCTGCCGTGCTGTCGGCAGTTTCTTACCCCGACGTGCATCCCCGGTAACGGATTGTGCGAAAGCACAGGGGACAATGAATCCCTTGAACCGGAAGGTTCAGGAGAACGAGCCGTGAGGCGAGTTCAACTCTGGCAGTGCCAGGCCGGATGGGAGCTAAGAAAGGATGATACGGATAACATATGTGAATTGCTTTAACTGTCGTCATTAAAGACGAGCCAAAGGCGCTGTCAGGCTCGGACCAAAAGGTAAGGGGTATGGTCAGGGCGGTCCGGTTTCGCCCTGCGCATCCTGAGATTCCCCCCGGCGGATTGGCAGATCCTAAGTCATCTGTATTGAATCAGCGGAACATGATAAGCCCGTATTTCTCCTTATAATAAGGTAGGAAGCCGTAAGGTGTACCGACGGGAATGCGGGTAAGGGAGGTCGGAGAAAGCGAATGCCATCCTGTAACGGGGCGGACAGCGGTTCAAAATTTGCCGTAACTTGAAAGAGTGCAGACTTCCGACTGGTGGCGGATCACGAGAAAAATTGAGAAAGGTTTAACCGCAGTTGCACGGTAAGACAGCGGGTTCGCCCGACTGACGGCACTGCGGACGATTTTCGTAAACTCAGTACCGATTCGTATCGTGAAGTCGGCGTGGTTTTCCTCTGACACGTCGGCGGATGCTTCACGGTGTCTTTCCGTTGCCTGAGCCGTAAGCCTGGAAACTCGCATGACCGGTTCTTAGGGGGCTTGGGGATGGCAACATCCCCCGGCTACCCGACACGGCGTGGGCTTCCGCTATAGCCCACGCCGCCGCTGAATTCGTCGTTATGGAACGTAGTTAATAATCATTATGGAAGCTTTAGTTATAATTGATATGCAGTATTATTTTATTTCGGATACTCTTCAGAAAACATTTCCTGAGATAACTCTCCCAAATAAAATAGTTCCTTTGATAAAAAATTGCTTAAACGAAGCACGTCAGCTACAAATTCCTATATTGCATATCAAAACTGAATATAAGCTGGATAAATCAAATTGGCCAAAATCCAGGTTGCATCGAGAAATCCTATATTGTATGCAAGGCACTCAAGAGGCTGAAATTATTTCTGAACTACAGCCAACTGAAAATGAAACCGTAATTTTGAAATCTCGCTTTAGTGGTTTCTATAACACAGCTTTGGAAGACTGGCTTAAAAGTAATGATATTAACACTATAGTGTTAGCTGGTTACGCATTAGATGGTTGCTTACGATTTACTGCCGTAGACGCATTTAACGTAGGAGTAAGTACAATCATTTTAAGCGATTGTGTCATGTCTGCACAAGAACCCACTGAAGATTCGATCAAGTATCTTCAGTTCTTAATTCAATCGGATGTTGCCGACTCAAAACAGTGGTTGTCGAATTACTATAAACCAGTAGTCAAACCATAACAACGGGTAGAAGGCGATATAAGATTTGCTCAAAATTACAATATAACCTTGAAAAATAAAGATAAACAAAAGTATAGTGTTTTTTCTGATTCTAACGGATTTTGTTGATCCTTATCACCTTGATTTCTGAACAATTAATGCTTAATGTCATTATCATACCCGGTTTATAAAATCAATGATAAATAAGAGGAGGGGATAATGAATACAAACGGCTGTCATCCCGAA
>JAAENB010000047.1 GCA_024224995.1 bacterium
GGAGATCCTGGACAATGGAGTGGGCCTTGAAAAAGAGGACGTATTTTCCCGTTCCCTGGGCAATATATTACAGCGAATGAAATACTGCTATGCCGACGCCGAATTAACAATAAGCAACAGGGATGATGAACAGGGAGTCCGCGTACAGGTATGGTTCCGTGTACGGTAACCCTGTAGGGGCACGGCGTGCCGTGCCCGAATTTGAAGGAGTCCGTACACGGTAATTATATACATGAAACGTTTTTTGTTTGACATAAAGGTCAGTAAAAATTACTCAAGTTCATATACGTTTCTATCGTATATAAGAGCATATGAAATTTCGGATAATTGATAAAGATAGAGAGACAAAAGCCAGGCATGGAGAAATAGAGACAAGCAGAGGCTCTATAAAAACGCCAGTATTTATGCCGGTAGCAACACGGTCTGCCATACGGGCACTCACGTTCAGGGATATAGAAGAGATAGGTTTTGATATAGTGTTATCCAATACCTATCATTTGTATATACGTCCGGGAACAGGGGTACTGGAAAGTGCAGGGGGCTTGCATAAGTTTATGAACTTTAACAAGCCGGTACTTACGGATTCGGGCGGATTCCAGGTCTTTTCACTGGCGCCTTTGTGTAAGATTTTTGATGAGGGAGTAGAATTCAGGTCACATATAGACGGATCAAAGCATTTTTTTTCACCGGAAAAGGTACTGGACATCCAGAAAGTCATCGGATCCGATATAATGATGGTGCTGGATCATTGCGCAGAGTATCCGGTAATAGAGTCGAAGGCAAAAAGCGCCGTAAACAGAACAGTGGAATGGGCCCGGGATTCGGTAAAACATTGGAAAAACAGCTTTGATACGGAAACACAGGGGCTTTTCGGAATAGTCCAGGGAAGTGTTTATGAGCATTTAAGAAGAGAATGTGCAGAAAAGCTGGTGGAACTTGATTTACCCGGTTATGCAATAGGCGGATTGTCAGTAGGGGAGCCAAAGAATTTATATAAGGAAATGACCGAATTTACCCTGCAGTATTTGCCGGAGGAGAAACCGCGGTATATGATGGGAGTGGGGAGTCCAATGGAGATTCTTTACGCGATCCGGAGTGGTGTGGATATGTTTGATTGTGTTATGCCAACAAGGATAGCCAGGAACGGGACGCTCTACACATCTCACGGAAGGGTAAACATAAAAGCCGCCAGGTATGAGAAGGATTTTACTTCTCTTGATGAGCAATGCGGCTGTTATGTATGCAGGAATTATACCAGGGCATATTTACGGCACCTGTTCCGGGTGAAAGAAATAGCGTCTCTTATTTATAATACATATCATAATCTATATTTTATGAAGAGTTTTATGGATGAGGTACGGGAAAGTATTATAGATAATAATTTCCTTGAAATATACAGAAAATGGGAATCTGTCTATACAAAGGGAGTATAATATTTTACATTTAATAATTATTTGCCTTGACATCACAATTGTATCGAATTATTATTATTTGTTAGAACGAAATTTTGGGATATTCTCCAAAATCAGGAGGAAGGGAAGGAATGGATATAAATACAAGATCAGTGAATGGTAACATAATACTGGATATTGCAGGTGAGATTGATCTTTATAACGCACCGGAGATTAAGGACATTATTAATAAATTAATTGAAGAAAAGAAATATAATGTGATTATCAATTTGGAAAAAGTTTCTTATATTGATTCTTCCGGTATCGGGGCTCTGATTTCAAGTCTATCGAACTTAAAAAAATACCAGGGGGGCTTGAAAATTATCAATGTTTTTGCCTCTGTAAGAAAGGTTTTTGAACTGACAAAATTAACTTCATTTTTTGAGATATTTGACACGGAAGAGGAAGCTATCAATTCTTTCAAGCAGTAGTTGCTGTATTAAGTATATCATAATTATGCGTATTATCCATAGTGAAAAAGGCCTATAGCGGCCTTTTTCCTTATAAAAATATACGAAAGAGAGGGAGATCGTATGCTGAAATACAAACATATCTTTAGTTTTTTGGTTCTGGTTATTTTTTTTGCGGGATGTGGGGACCCTATTCCAATATCGGAAATGACCAATGCCCGGAAGGAAATTTCAAGAGCTCTTTCTGTTAAGGCAGACAAATATGCTCCGGAAGAGATTGAAGCCGCTCAGAATAAGCTGTTTGCATCTCATGATGAGATTAAAAACGATGATCTGGATAAGGCCGCAAAAGCTGCCGGAGAGTCAAATCAGAAAGCTACTGAGGCATATAATAAGGCTATTCCTCTACTGGCAAAAGATACCATTGCCATAGCTGAAAAGAGTTATGAGGAAGCAACCGAGGTTTATGGCGAGAAGCTGGCGGAAGAAGAGTATGGTAAAGCCGGAGAAGCTCTTAAGAAAGCAAACGACCAGTTTGGTGAAAAGAAATTCTATGATGCGTATTTATCGGCGCTTGAGGCAGATAAAATTGCCAAGGCAGCGAGAAATACATCTATCAGTAAAAAGGGAACATTACAGGACGCGATAACTGATGTTGAGTATTCTCTGGATAAAGCAAAGAATTATGATGCCGATAAGCATTCACCGGAAAAGTATAATCTTGCGCAAGAGAATTTGAATATAGCGAAAGAATCACTTGAGAATTTACAATTGAAAAAGGGATTTGCCGCGGTTGAGGTTGCCAAGATAAACGCGGGTGAATCATATGTGGGAGCAATTTCCGGGACTGCGAACGACAAGATAGCAGCTGCTGAAACAGCAGTATCGAACGCGGAAAAATCGGAAGGAGCAGCGGTTGCGGTGGACGAACTGGCTGCATCCAAAGAGATGCTGGCAAGCGCGAAGTCAATGAATTCCGAATCGAAATATAAGGAATCCATTGAGTTTTCCGATGAAGCAGTGAAACTGTCGAATATTGTAGCGGCAACCAAAAAGTCTGACATTGACGGGCTTGTCGGAGAAGGATCGGAAGACGATAAGGATTTTCGGCAATATAAAGTCAGACTCCATGACTACTTGAGGAAAATATCAACAAAGTATTACCGTGATGAAATGCTGTGGAAGCATATTTTTAGAGAAAACACGGATAAGATTAAAAATCCGGATCTTATTTATCCCGGCTGGATCCTCAAAGTGCCAAAGTTGAACAAATAAGGGGTCTCAGGGATCTGATTGGTGGTAGATGACAACAAAAAAAGTTAAATTAAGTAAACCGGATATGGACGAGGATCTTGATTCCTTCGATGATGAAATTGACACATCGGGGGAAGAAATCCTTGCCGAAACGCTGGATAAGGTTGGCCTGGAAGATAAAGAACCGGCTAAACCGGAGAAAAAAAAGAGAAAGCGAAAAGGGGACTACTCTGATTCCTCAATATCCTGGTATCTTGACCAGATAAATAAAATTCCCCTGCTTTCAAGGGATGAAGAGGACCGCCTGGCTCGCCTGGCCCGCGATGGAGAAGAGAGCGGGAAAAACACATTGATCAAGGCCAATCTCAGATTTGTTGTTTCAATTGCGAAAAAATATCAAACAAGCGGTATTTCTCTTCTTGACCTTATTAACGAAGGGAATATGGGGCTTATTAAAGCTGCTGAAAAATTTGACCCCGACAGGGGATATCATTTTATTTCATACGCGGTGTGGTGGATCAGGCAGGCAATTATCCTGGCGATATCGCAAAAGGCTTCTCTTATTCGTCTTCCCCTTAATCGAACTGCCGATATTCAGAAAATAGAAAAAGTCCATAAAAAACTGGAAAATAAGCTTGGAAGAGAGCCCACTCCCGGAGAGATCGCAGAAGATCTGGATATGGATGATGATGAGATCAGTCACCTGAGAAATATCACCCAGGATTATATCTCCCTTGATTCTTCTTATGGAGATTCGGAAGATACCACTATCGTTAGTATGATAGTAGATTCACGGGTAGATTCTCCCGATAAAAAGGTTCTTGATGATTCGCTTAGTGATGTGTTAAATGATGTGCTCGAAACGCTTACAGAGTCGGAAAAACAGATCTTGAAAATGAGATTCGGATTAGAAGGAAAAGAGCCCATGTCTCTTCAGCAGATAGGGGACAAATTCAATCTTTCTAAAGAAAGGATCAGGCAAATAGAGAAAAAAGCAATACGACGGCTCCGTCATCCTTCAAGAAGCCACAAATTAAAAAGTTTTCTGCAGGACTAAATGGTTAAGTTTTTTATCCCCGGATTGATTTTAGGAGTACTACTGAATATCTTCTTGTTTGAGCCCGCAAGCGGAGGCGAGATTTATCCTGAGTATTACTCAAAAATAGATCAGGTCCCCCGCTTTGAGCGTTCATCTAACCCCGCAGTAGGTAATTCTGCCGAATTCCTGGTACGGGATAATAAAAAGGTCTTTCTTTTAAAGGGAGACGGAAGTATATCCGTGAAAACTGTTCTTGAGGATTCCCTGGGAACTTTTAGCGGGAACGGCAAATATTACGCAACCTTTCAAAAAACAGGCTCCGCTATTGAGTTTTTCAGTATTACGGGAGAACGGTTCTGGAAACTGAAATCACGGGAATATCCCTATCTTTCAAATAATGGCAAACTTATTTTTCTGCTCAACGGAGATCACAGCAAGGTGCGGGTTGTTGACTATAATGGTAATTCTGTTGGTATGAAAGAAAAGGCCGGCAGGATGTGTACTATTATCACCTTTTCTCAGCGCACGGACCTGGGAGGATTTGGTTTCCTGGACGGAAGCTTTTATCTTGTTAGTGAAAAAGGGGATGAATTGTATAGCGGATCGGTCCCTTCCGGGAATATTGTAAAAGGGATGGCTATTAGCAATAATGGGAATTACGCGGCGGTTCATTATGGAAATACCCAAAAGGATACTATTCTAATAATAGATATTCCGGAGAAAAAAGAAAATAAAACTGCTCTCACTCATGTTCACCCGGTAAAAACATCACTCTATATGGCAGACAATGGCTATACCATAGTAATTGATTCCGACGCGATTTTATATCTCACCGGCAGTGGAGAGCGGGAATTGAGTATAAAAATTCCGCCAAAACGATACGGATTTTCTTCCATTAGTGCCAATGACACGGAAGATCTTTTTTCCGTAAGTTACACCATGGCAACAGGCGATTCCAACCTGCTTCTCTTTAAAAAAGACGGAACTATTATAAAAACCAAAGATTTTACCACAGAATCGTTCCTGGAATCGTCAATACAGGGAAATACTCTATTTCTCAGAGGATCGGACAGCCTCTTTTTTTACCGCTTTCATGAAATAATTCCGGATTAATTTATTTGAAAAACAGGCAGCCCCAAAAATTAAATGCAATTTAGTGAATTTAAAAATATTAATATGGTTCTTGAAAAATATCCCCTCAAGATACGAAGAGAAAAGTTTTTACCCGATTCTACTACAGAACTTCCTCAGTGGTTTCTTGAAAATTTAAATTTTGCGAGCATTAAAAAACAGCTTAATGAAAATGAACATTTTTACTGTGAGGTCTTTATTTATCCCTTTTTGCAGGAAGCCTGGAAAAAACACAGAAAATTACAGTTATGGTCCCATCAGCCCATAAACTATAATAATGAACTTACCGGTGAACCGGATTATCTTATTTCATATATTCCCGATAAAGTAATCAGTAATATAATTAATACGCCGCTTTTAGCGGTTGTAGAGGCTAAAAAAGAAAATTTTACTGAAGGCTGGGGGCAATGTTTAGCAGAAATGATTGCCTGCCGGAATATTAATAATAGTGATATTACCGTTTATGGCATTGTAACATCGGGAGAATTATGGCAATTTGGAAAACTTGAAGGTGATGTTTTTACGGAATCCGGAAAAAATAATGGGAATTCTGGATTTTATTTTTTCTGAGTGTGAAGAGCAGATCAAAGAAGCAGACTAAGGTCTGTCTCATCATAGGAACGCGACTTCAGTTGAAGTATTACCTGTTCCATGTCCCGGGCAAAATCGGCGCGGCCTCGTTTGAGCGCGCCGTTCTTAAGAATTTCCAGCTTTTGCAAAGCAATCTCCCCGGCTTTTTCCGCGTATTCTTCTTTTAAACAAGCCGTATTCCTTTCTGAATTTTTTAATAGTTTGATAATCGCATAGACCCTGAATCTGTCCATTCCCCAGTAGCTGCTTGAGAGCTGGTCATTATGCCCGGCGTAGCGGGTAATGAGCGGGCTGTTTACCAGGCCGATATATTCCCTGGCCGAAATTTCAAGCCACAGGTCATAGTCCTCACAGGCAGGGAGCTTTTCATCAAAGAAGCCGTATATATCAAATAATTCGCGGTTCATACATACAGCCGAAGGGCTGATGAGACATAATTCAAGAGAATTCAGGAAAATATCACCTTCAGGTTTCGTGTGTTTATGTTTGGGATTTACCCGCTTTCCGTTCCTGATCCAGATATCTTCGGTTTGATGTATTTTTATTTCGGGATGAGCCTGTATATACTCCCGGTGTGCTTCCAGCTTCCCCGGGAACCAGGTATCATCGGAATCGAGAAGAGTAATATATGGCGAGTCCGCTGCCCGAATCCCCGTATTCCGTGCCGCGCTCACTCCCGCGTTCTCCTGCCGCAGGTACTTCAGCCTGCCCGGATATTCCTTTTCAATAGAATAAGTCTCATCACTTGAACCATCATCAACAATAATAAGTTCAAAATCCGTCATCGTTTGACCCACCACAGAGTCAATAGCCCGTTTCAACAGCTCATAACGGTTGTAAGTTGGGATTATAACTGTAAATAAAGGCATAAAAATTCCTGTTCCTGATATATCGTCATCAGGGAATTAGTGTTGTCTTTCCGGAACAGGAGCCACGGATGGCGACGCCCCTATGTAATACACGATGTATTATCATAGGGGTGGAGGAAAGACAACACTAATTCCCTGAAATCGTTCTAAATTCTAACAATTTAAACTGCTGCCGCTTTTGGGCAAAAATAGAATATAATCTTTTTATTGACAATATTATTTTATAAAAGTTCCATGGTGGGATGAGTAATAATAAAAAAGCAGTCGTTTTTGATCTGGATGGGACCTTGATTAATACTCTGGAGGATCTTGCGGCTTCAATGAACGCGGTGTTGGAGAAACGAGGGTTTCCCGTGTTTCCGGTTGAACAATATAAAAAATTGATTGGAGACGGAGTAGAGATCCTGGCAGAGCGTGTTTTGCCCGAAGGCAAAAAAGAAGAACGGCTCATAAAAGAATGCGCCGAAGATATGAAGCAGGAATACGACCGGAAGTGGAAAGCTACCGCGGCTCCTTACCCCGGGATCCCGGAACTCCTAACGGGCCTTGAGGAACGGGGCATCCGAATGGCAGTGCTTACCAATAAACCCCATGAATTTACCGAAATAACCATAACAACCTTTCTTCCTCACTGGAATTTTGAGATATTGCTCGGCGCACGGAGTGAAGTGCCGAGAAAACCTCATCCTGCCGGAGCTTTTGAAATAATAGAGCGGATGTCGCTCTCCCCTGACGAGTTCTACTATCTTGGCGATACCAATACCGATATGAAAACAGCAGTGGCAGCCGGCATGTACCCGGTAGGCGTGCTCTGGGGATTCAGGGACGCAGAAGAACTCATGGAGAGCGGAGCTAAAAAATTACTGGAAAGACCGGAAGAATTGCTTGATATGCTGGACGCGGGGGAATAAGGTAATCGGTGGCCCTGCGGGCCGGGTGATCGGTTAAGAATAGGAAAAAGCCAGTAGAGACGTTGCATGCAGCGTCTCTATTACTACCGCTACGGCGGTAATAAATATCGAATCTTTTTAAAAAGAGGCGAAATTATGAAGAGACAAAGAAAGAAAACCAGGCAGGTTACAGTAGGCCCCTTAATAATCGGGGGAGATGCCCCGGTATCGGTACAATCAATGACAAGTGTTCCTATTGAAGATGTGGCAGGAACCATAGATCAGCTTACGAGGTTAAAAGATCAGGGAGTTGATCTTGTACGCCTGGCCTTACGAAATGAAGAGGCCGTGGACTACCTTGCGCAGGTAATAAAAGCAGTCGATATGCCGCTAAGCGCAGATATACATTTTAATTACCGAATCGCCATTGCCGCGATGAAAGCCGGGATACATAAGATCCGGATAAATCCCGGGAATATAGGGGATGCGGCACGGGTGCGGGAAGTGGTAACGGCGGCAAAGGATTATGGGGTGCCAATCCGGATTGGCGTAAATGCCGGCTCAATAGACAGAAAAAAATACACCGAAGCAAGCCCGGAGAATCTTGTGGAATCGGCCCTGGAGCATGTGCGGATCCTGGAAGATAATGATTTTACCAATATCGTGGTTTCCATTAAATCTTCCGATATCTTTCAAAATATTGAAGCAAATAAACTCTTTAGCCAAAAAAGGGATTATCCCCTGCATATTGGCCTCACAGAAGCGGGATTTGGCATGCACTGTATCGTCCAGAGTTCCGTAGTCCTGGGACATCTTCTAATGGAAGGGATCGGAGATACCATACGGGTTTCAATGACAGGAGACCCGGTTCAGGAAGTGGTGGTGGGCAAAAAGATACTGGAATCCGTAGGAGAGCTTCACCCGCCGGTGAGAATAATTTCCTGTCCAACCTGCGGCAGAACAGACCCCGGAATAGATGTACTTGATCTGGCAACACGGGTGGAAAAAGAAGCAGTATCACGATTTTCCGAAATACTTCGAGAAAAAAACAGAACTATTACTATCGCGGTAATGGGCTGCGAAGTAAACGGCCCCGGAGAAGCAGCAGAGGCCGATGTTGGCCTTGCAGGCGGAAGAAACGGTTCAGTGCTGCTCTTTGCGCAGGGGGAGAAGGTGAAGAAGATAGATCAGGAGGAGGCGGTAGAGGCGCTTCTTAAAGAGGTGGAGAGGGTAGTGAGGCAGTGATCGGTTAAGAGCAAGGGAAAATAATTAATAAATAATAGTGAATAATTAATTGTTAATGTTGGGGGCCGGTATTCACTTATGAGGAATGCCCAATTCTCAATTTTGGGAAATTTGGGAATAAAAGAGCCCGTTTACACGAAGCCCTGACCCCGGTTTCTTGAGAGCAGCGGACCCGAGTCTTCGGCTCCGCTCAGACACCGGATGGCCGGGATAAAATCTTCGTAAACAAGCCCGTAGAGGCGTTGCATGCAACGTCTCCAAAACCAAACCCCGGGGAAAATCCCCCGGAAACCGGTCCTGTTTAAAAAGAGTTTCTTAAGAGTGCAGACCCTGTCGAACAGGGAAAAAATACGTCAGAAACAAAATAGTATTGCGAGCTGCATCTGGCCTTGAAGTAGTATGGGCTCTTTGGGTTGTGAGGACTGTTTGAGCGGAGCGAGTTCCGGAGCAATCCAAAGAGCCCATACTACTTCAAGGCCCGCGCACAAGCAAAATTTAGTTTCTTGAGAGAAAGCCCGAACCCTAAATCTTTTAGTAAGGTAAAGACAATGAATAAAAAAGCAGTGAAAGAAAAATCAACAAGCAAGAAATCGACTAAGAAAAAGACGGAATTTAAGTCGGTGATATTCGCGGGCGGCGGAAGCCGGTGTATCTGGGAAATTGGATTCTGGGATGTGGCAGCGCCGGCATTGAAAATAAAGCCCGATGTGGTGGCAGGAGTAAGCGCAGGAGCCACAATGGCCTGTATGATTTTTTCGGGCAAGTCCGGGCAGGCAATTGAATATTTTCAGGATATGACCGAAAAGAATGAGAAGAATGTATATTTTTCTAACTTTTTTAAAAAAGATATGGTAATGCCGCATTATAATATGTACATGAACGCAATTCTTGAAACAATAGATACAAAAGCGCTAAAAAAATTACAAAAAGGGCCGGAGATACGCATACTGCTGGCGCGTCCCCCGCGCTATTTAGGCCCCAGGTCCGCGACTCTAATAGGGTTTTCAACCTATTCACTGGAAAAGAAAATCAGCAACCCGGTGCACCCGGTTTACGCGTCAAAGCTGGGATATAAGCCGGAAGTGGTATCAATAAAGGATTGCAATACACCGCAGGAACTGGCCGACCTGCTGCTCCAGTCTTCATGCACACCGCCAATGGTACCGATCCTGAGACGCGATAATAAAGTCGTTCTTGACGGCGGACTTATCGACAATGTGCCGGTAGCCGCCCTTGATGAAAATGAGCTTGCGAATAAAGAGACACTGGTGCTGCTGACCCGTCAATATCCTGAGGAGAGTATCCCAAAAATACCGGGAAGAACCTATGTGCAGCCTTCGGAACCGATTTCTATTACCAAATGGGACTATACAAATCCGGAAGGGCTTCAGACAGCGTATGAGCTGGGACAGCGAGACGCGGAGACCTTTGTGAGTAAGGTAACCGGGGAGTAAGGTAACCGGGGATCGGTCAAGAACAACACCGGCAGGGCCGGGAAAAATACGGAAGAAACTGTGTCGACACCGGGGTCTGTTTTGCGAAGATGCTCCGGGCAAAGGTTTGGTTCTGAGAGACGTTGCAGTGCAACGTCTTTACTGGCTGGTTTCCGGCCAGGGCTATGGAGATTCCGGAAGGGGGCGCAAGAGTTTTTGAAAATGAGCCCATTTTAGCCCGGGGTTTTAACCCCCCATAGGGCAGCAGAGCATAACCCGGATAATATCTTCGAGAACAGGCTCTGTTTATAAATTAGTTTCCCAGGGCTACGGGTATTTCTCATAGCGTGGGGCTTCCAGCCCCTCGTTA
>JAAENB010000048.1 GCA_024224995.1 bacterium
CCCCACGTTATGAGAAATACCCATCATCCTGGGAAACTAATTTATAAACAGAGCCTGTTCTCGAAGATATTATCGGGGGTTATGCTCTGCTGCCCTATGGGGTGCGACCCCTGCGAGGGGTTAAAACCCCGGGCTGAAATTGGCTCATTTTAAAAAACTCTTGCGCCCCCTTTGGGGATGCGGCCCTCCTCGAAATCTCCATAACCCTGGCCGGAAACCAGCCAGTAAAGGCGTTGCACTGCAACGTCTCTCAGAACCAAACCCTTGGCCGGAGCATCTTCGCAAAGCAGACCCCGGTGTCGACACAGTTTCTGACCTATTTTCCCCGGTCCTGTGAAGAAAACACACTTCTGTGGAGCGGAAACCCCATGTTACCCTGGTATCACCCTTAAAATTTTTTAAAATAGGAATGAACGCTAGCTGAGAGGGAATGAACGACATTGACGATATGTTTTTAATTTACTATATTGTATTTAATTAAAAATAGAGAGGGGTAAGTACATGAAAATGGTAATAACAAAGGTAAACAAAAAGATGAATAAGAAGACCTATAAAGTATCGAAATGGGCTATGAAAAGACAAAATAAAGAAGTAAAAAAGGTCTCATAGATATGGAACAAGTAAATAATTTTAAGTTTATCGAACAACTTGTTGAGCAGGATAATGCTGTTCTTCTGAACGAGAATAAAAGCAGTAGAAGAACCAAAAGAGTAAATTTTTTATTTGCCGCATTGACCACGGTTTTGGGCGCAGGTGCCATTGCACTGACTTTTTATTCATTTGCGGGAGCTATCACGTGCGGTTTTGTTGGGCTCCTGACCGGGTTGATCTTTGTGGGTAGAGAAGAAGGTCTTGTCGTTTCATTCCTTACGGGACTTGCTCTTTTTCCCTGGATTCTCAGCTTTTTTTCCGAATATAGATTTATTAATACAATGACTTATTCACTGGCGGATTTAGCCTTTTTTCTCTGCGGCCTGGGAGTGATTGTGTGCGTGGTCCTTGTTGTATGCCGCTTGTTTAAAAATCTATTTGCCCTATAAAGGAATTTTGTTATTTTTTTCGTTTTTTCTCATTGGAACAGGCAGAACACCATGATCCTTTTTTAATACTTTTACCCGGAGCCTCCCAGGTGTGCCCGTTCTTGCACTGCCATGTGAGGGAGGTTTTATTATTTTTATACTCTTTTGAAAGGCATTTTCCGCCTTTTGCTTTCGCTATTTTTTGCATTTCTTCAATCGTGAGACTGAGTTTTCTTCGTCTGCTGCCAATGGCGCATTCCGGGCACCAGGTACCCCTTTTTATATTTCCCGGTGTCGCTTCCCAGGTATGACCTTCTCCACACTGCCATTTTAAATTTGTTTCATTATTTTTTATTGTTTTGGATAGACATTTTCCACCCCGGCTTTCGCCAATACTGTGCATTTCTTCTATCGTGACTTTGACTTTTTCAAGAGCGCACCGGGGGCACCATCTTCCGGATTTGATCTTTGAGGGCGTTGTTTCCCATATATGTCCTTTTTCACATTTCCATTTGAGCTTTGTTCTATTGTCGATATATTTTTTTGATAAACAGCTTCCGCCGCGTTCTTTTGCTTTTTCCTGCATCTGTTCAATTGTTAATTTTTTTCTACCGGCGTTTCTTTTGTTGCACTCCCGGCACCAGCTTCCTGTTTTAATATTCCCCGGTAATGCTTCCCAGGTATGCCCTTCCCGGCATTGCCACTTTAATTTTGTCCTGGTATCGACATATTTTTTTGAAAGGCATTTGCCGCCTCTTGATACGGCGATCTCCTGCATATCGGTAATTGTTACTCTTTTTGCCGCGCATTCGGGGCACCATGATCCCTTTTTGATATTCCCGGGTAATGCCTCCCAGGTATGCCCCTTCTCACATTGCCATTTTAATTTGGTATTGGCACTGATGTATTTTTTACTGAGGCATTTACCGTTCCGGTTCCCGGCTAGTTCATGCATATCGTCAATTGATTGTCTTTTACCCATACGCCGATTACTTCCTTTTATAACATAAAAATTCAATTTGTTCTTCATCAAAAACCCTTATACCATGCTGTCAATTATTTATTCGTATATGATGAGTTATATTTTTTTTTATTGATTAATATTGATTAATATCTATTACTTCTAAAAATGTGTTTGTGAATTAACAGGGAAGAAGCATTGGTTTTGTTGAAACAGAGAAAATACTGCCGGAAAAAGGCGTTGATCCTGAGATTTCTGACTCTATAAAAATGCACAACAAGGCTGTTTGTGGTATAGAAAAGAGCTCCGGTTTCATCATGTCCTGGCTGACAATGTTTTGTCAACTGCCAACCGTCAACTGGCAATTAATTTTTAAGAGGAGAGAAAGATGTTTGAAATATTAAATATGGGCGGCTGGATTATGTATGCCATTCTTAGCTGTTCGATAATTGCTTTTGCTGTTGTTGTGGAGCGGGGAATATGCTATATCCGCACCAGTGAAGAATATAACGGATTTTTGGATACAATTAAGGGTTTTTTGTCTTCAAACGATACTGCCGGTGCGATCGGGTATGCGGGAGAACGGGATACCGGGGCTCGAAGGATGGCACTGGCTTATTTATCCAACCTTAACGGAAGCAGGGAAAAGCAGGAAGAGATTTTGTACCAAACCGGCAGTGAGCAGGTGAAGCGGCTGGAACAGCGGCTTTCGGTTCTTTCTGCCATCGCGCACCTTGCTCCGCTCATGGGACTGCTGGGTACGGTCCTGGGTATGATCGATTGTTTCAGAGAGATCGAGTCCCTGGGCGGCCTGGCTGATGTTACTGCCCTGGCAGGCGGGATCTGGACCGCTCTTTTAACCACGGCTTTTGGCCTCATCGTGGCAATCCCCGTTGCCGCGGTGCATCATTTTTTTGAGAATCTTGTCGATAACAGGTCCAGCAGGATGCAGCACCTGGTGTCGGAGCTGAACATCAGATTTGAACGGTCTGTTCGAAGCGGACTTGAGTCCGGGGAAAGCCGGGCCGATGGAGGCCAGGTTGAAACCATTTAGGCGAAAAGGGACCGGTTCCATTCGGCTGGAAATTACCCCGCTTCTGGATATCATGTTTATGCTGCTTCTCTTTTTTTTGCTGACTTCTTCTTTTTTAAATCCCAGCATTGAATTGAAGCTGCCGGAAGCTAGCAGCAAAGAAAAGCTGCAAAAACAGGATATTATTATTTCCATTGATAAAAAAGGTACACTCTATTTGAACCGGGATAAAACCGATATTGTGGCTCTGCCGGGCCTGCTTAAAGAGCGGCTTGCTCTTTCGGATAAGAAAAAGATCATTTTTCAGGGTGATGAAAATATCCTGTATAAAAAATTCGTACAGGTTATGGATATAATCAAAAGATCGGGAGCAAGGGAGATAAATATTGCCCATGAAAAAGGGAAATAAAATATTTTATTGTTCACTGGCTCTTTCGATCTTTGTACACCTGCTCATTCTTTTTGAGTACCCCTCGGAAAGCTCCGATTCTCTTATTCCAAAAGCAAAAAAAGGAGCCGTCTCTTTTATCAGTTTTTCCATGAACAGTCCCGAAAAGCGGCTGTTCAATAGCAGGGACAGGAACAAGCGGGAGCAGCAATACCGGGAAAAAACGCGCCCAAAAGAGGGCTCCATTCCGCTGCTGAACAAAAAAAAGAATCAAAGAGAAAAAGAAGAAAAAATTCGCGGTAAAGGAGCCGCCGCCTCTTCTTCACTCTCTCCTGATGTTGTTCGGAATATTCGCGAGACTTACCAAACCGGTATTCGCAGACGGATTGAGGAGATGAAGTATTATCCACTTGCCGCCCGGAGAATGAGACGGGAGGGAACCGTGCGGATCAGGTTTACCCTGGCTCGAAACGGCTCATTAAAAAGTAGTGTTCTCCTGGTAAAAAAATGCGGCCACGATATTCTGAATAAAGCCGGAATAAAAACCATTATCCTGGCAAGCCCCTTTTCTGTTTTTCCCAATGAACTGGAAGATGAAGAGATGACATTTGATGTTGATATTGATTTCTGCCGGGATTGTGGGAGATAGGGTTCGAGGTTCGAAGTTCAAGGTTCTTAAGAGCAGCGGACCCCGGTCTTCGGCTCCGCTCAGACACCGGGAAGAATAGGTCAGAAACTGTGGTTGAATCGGGGTCTGTTTTGCGAAGATGCTCCGGGCAAGGTCTCTGTGAAACCGCCCCGGGATAAAATCTTCGGGAACTAGCCCTATTTAAAAAGAGTTTCTTAAGAGTGCGGACCCGGCCCTTCGGCTCCGCTCAGGGACCGGATGGCCGGGAAAAATACGGAAGAAACTGTTTATATAAATGGATCGGTTTCTGCCAGGGGATTTAGCACGGGGCTTTGCTCTGTCTCCCGGGGTTAAAAACCCCGGGCTACATGACTACACCCCTCTGGGGGGGTTGTGGTATGGGACCGAACCGCCCGCAGGGCATTGATTGATTATTGGTTGAAGCTGACCCAAGACAGAATAGCCCCAGGGGCGACGTGTTGTAGCTCGGGGTTTCAACCCCTCGCAGGGGTCGCACCCCGTGGACAGAGCAGAG
>JAAENB010000049.1 GCA_024224995.1 bacterium
AAAATCTAAGTAAAAATTAATATTGGTGACATGTCCTGTATTTTACACAGAATTAATGATGAGGTTCTGAGGTGGGAATATAATATTTAAGATGCAAGTATAGTTTTATAAAAAAATAAATCCTGCCTGCCCTTATATTCCCAAATACAGGAACATTTGACTAACAAAATCCAACATATGCACACTCCTTATACTTAAAATTACGGACAAAGTAACTGATATGGTCTATAGGTCAAGGAAAAAAAGAAAAAATAAGAAAAAAATCAGAAACTGTTTTTATTATTGGCGGGGAGAGGGGTTCGGAACAATGAAGTAAAGAAGAATTCCTAATAAAAAAAGAATAGCATACGCAATATAGATATTCCTTTTTGTTCTTTTCGTAGCTTCCGTTTTTTCCGTTTCACTCCAATCAATTATGAGACTTATGATATATAAAACTACATAAACAAAAGCTAGAATAACTGCAAGTATTCCTTTTAACATTTTTTCCCCAAAACTTATTTAAAATATTTACTACGAGGTTTAGGCGGTTCCACGAATCTATCCCCTTGTGTAGTTTCACCTTTTCTATATCTCTTAGTCCTCTTTTGCGGAACTTCTCTTTTATCTGTTATTAGACCGCCCTTTTGGTTTATAACCGTTTCCCTGATATGTTCCGCTGTATATTCAACTACAAATTTCCCTTTACTTTTTGTTGTCCAGCCGTAATCTACAACCTTATCCATGCCTGCAACAAAGCCTGTTGATGCTACTCCTTCAAGCGCTTTTTGTGCTATATATACTAAACCTTTTTTCAAAATTAGACCGGAACCTAAAGACGCAATAGTTGCTACATCAGACAAAATCCCAATTATTTGAACCATCCTGTCTGCTATAGCCCACCCTACACCTCTTGATTGAATTTTATAATTTTGAACAACCCTTGTATAGGAGCGAAAATCATAAACATATATCCTTTCAATATTTTGAAGATAACTTCCATCTTCTAGAGTTCGTCCACCTACAGGATGATCCAATAGACGCCTATTTATTAGGTCTTGACCATCTTCTCTTTTAGGCTGTTCTTCAAATAGATATCTTACGAAATCAGGCCATAATTCGACTTCTTTTGGCGCACCATAAACACTATTTAATAATTTTTCCCACCCGGTCCATTTTTTTTCGTCACTAACATTTCGAGTAGTTTTAAGCAAACCCGTTGACCGATCATATCGATTATCCTTCGACCGATCTTTTCGTTTATCCTTTGTCCAATCATATCGCTGAACATCAGGAGTTTTCCTCTGAACTCCTTTCCTCTGTTGCAAAACATGAGTCAGCTCATGCCCAGCAACTTCTTCCCCTCTCTCGATTCAGAGTTCCTACCATTCCGCGCAGCAAACACAATATCATGCCCTGTAGTAAACGCCTCCGCGTTAATAGACCTTGCAAGCCTATCCGCCCTATTCCCCGTATGAACCCGCACATCCCCAAGATAGGTATTCAGCCTTGACTCATAATACCCTCTCACATCCTTATTCAGCTGAGACCCGGTCCCTTTAATACTGTTCAGCCCGGATTCAAACCCAGCTGGAACTTTCATCCCTCCGGAAGAGTCTTTTGCCTGGATCTCCGGTGTTTCAACTTCTTTAGACTGTACCTGTGCATCGGTCATATTCACGACCTTCTCCGCTACCCGGTCGGCTTCCTGTTCATATACATCGTTTGGGCTGCCAACTGTAAGCCTAGCCTGGATGTCTCTCTTGATTATTTTTTCAAATTCCTGGTTTCCAACGATCCTTTGAAGGGAGGGCGTATTGGCTAAGGACGCTTTGTTTGATGTTTTGGGAGCTTTTTTCCTCTGTACATCTTTATTCGGTATATTCCAATAAAATCTATTAGCCATTTCCCCACCTCCCGGACTACAAATATTTTCTAAATATACACAATTTTTGACTTTATGTCAAATTAATTTTCCGGGAGATCTCACCAGGAATGCCCCCTGGTAACTCCCGAAAAAGTACTGTTTAAATTGCCAATATCACTCTCCCTTATTATTAATTATTAAACAACAGTATTACCGATAAAAAATATCGCAATTGTTTTTTAACTAACCAGGGTCTGTTTTCTTTTACCCGCAATTTATTTATATACGCATTAAAATTGATATTAAGCTTCTCATTAAGAACCTGGGTAATATAATGCCGTTTCAAATTAAGAGAAGTTGAAATATCAACAATGGTCAGTTCATTGTCGAGAAATGGTTTCTTCGTTTCCATGTAATCTTTTATAGCTCTTATATACGACAGAGCCTCTTCTTCCTTCAATCCTGACCGCTCGTATCTTTTAGCCCGATCATTTTCTTCACGATTACCTTCACTATATATTACCGGCTGTTTTATTGAAAACATATTGGAAGCGATAAAATAAGAGGTTCTGAGGTGGGAATATATTATTTACAATGCAAGTATAGTTTTATAAAAAAATAAATCCTGCTTGCCTTTATATTCCCAAATACAGGAACATTTGACTAACAAAATCCAACATACACACACTCCTTATACTTAAAATTACGGACAAAGTAATTGATATGGTCTATAGGTCAAAAAAAAAGAAAAAAATTCAGAAACTGTTCTTATTATTGGCGGGGACTCGCCCGCCAATAATAAGAATGCCCGTTACCGGGGCTTATTGATCCATAAAGTAGTCTCCGGCTCTCCAATCATCGCCGCCGCTAGCAGACCTGTTGTTTCCCCCACTCACACTGGAACTGCTGCCGCCGGCATAGTTATTGTATCCCCCGCTTACACTGGACTCACTACCAGTGGCCCTGTTATAAAACCCCCCGCTTATACTGGAACGGCTGCCACTGGCGGCGTTAAGATATCCCCCGCTTACACTGGAACGGTCACCGCTGGCTGAGTTAGAATTTCCCCCGCTCACACTGGAACGCTCACCATAGGCTGAGTTAGAACTTCCCCCGCTTACACTGGCATATTTGCCGCTTATTGAATTATAATATCCAATTACAATACCACCATATGACGAGTAATTATGCTGTGCTCCAACAATAACATTATGAGACCCTGACTTGTTATCAACGCCTCGTGTTTCATTATACCCCACAATCAAATTACCAAGACCATTTACTGTTCCGTTTGTAGTCCAATTATTATCAACACCATTAGTATACCCCAGACCATTAACAATTTGCACATTCACTCCACTAAACCTTATAGTTGGTTGTCCTGTATTTGGATCGGTTAACCTGGACACTCCATCAAAAGTATTGTTAAGTTCGGATAGATCATCATCTAAATTATTTATTGAAACTGTCTGTCCCTTAACCGTACTTTGCAAACCGTTTATGGTGCTTTCATAAGCTCTATCAGTCCTCTGTAAACTGCTGATCGAATCTCCATGAGCTGTATCAGTCTTCTGTAAACTGCTGATCGAATTTCCATAAGCTGTATCAGTGTCCTGTAAACCGGCAACATCATGAACCAATCCGCCACTTCCATCACCCACAGCAGACTCCAAACCCGAGATTCTTGCAGCCAAATCACCAATAGAGCTTGATGAACTACCGCTTAAAGCCATAATAGTTTTCTTCTGCTCGTCATTAACCTCCTGCAATCGCTTAGTCTCTTCTTCCAGTGCCTTTATCCGTGTATACAAATCGGAAAAGCTAAACCCGGTCTCTTCATTATCTCCTGATTCGCTAGAAGTACCGTTATTACTCGTTAAACCCTCTTCACAACCAATAAAACCCATAACCGAAATCACCAGTAATCCAATAGTTACTATATTCAGTATTCTTCTCATTAAAAAATCCTCCAACTAAATAAAATATTTTGTTATCCGTATAGTCTTTATTGGAGGGCCAAAGTGCTGAATTTTTTTTAAATTAATTAACTTTTTCGATTATTTTTGATATTTTGCTTGTATGCACATACTACAAGCCCTATTAGAACAGACCTGAACCGGCACCCTGCCCTATTTGCGACAATCGTAATCGTGGTTTTCCAGGCGGCGGATATTACAACAAATGATTTTTTTGAGGAACTTGAATACCCGGTTAAAATTTGAAATATCAACAATGGTCAACTCATTGCTAAGATATGGTCCGGATTAAACAGGCATACTCATATTTTTATATTATAAAATAATATTTTGCACAAGACAGATCTGTCTTGTATTTTTTTTTATAATATTACCGGAAAAATTGACACCGCCGACATTATTTAGTATATTAAACCAATGAAAATTAGACAACCCTCTTGACTCAGCAGAAAGAAAATTACTTCATCCTGAAAAAAAATATATCATAATATGGAGTTACTGCCATGAAAAAAAATCCCATAAAAGAAACCGGAGATTTAAAAGAGTACATTGAACAATCTCTTCATGAAATTCTCAGAAATGATTCCAGTCCCATTGCGGAACTTATCCGGTATTCGGTATTATCAAAAAGCAAGCGCCTGCGCCCCATGTTCATTTGCAGCATTGCCGAACTTCTTGGCAAGCCGCGGGAATCGGTAATTCAAGCGGCCTGCGCTATTGAAATAATACATTCGGCATCCCTTATATTGGACGACCTTCCGTGTATGGATAACGCGGCTTTTCGACGCGGCCAGCCCGCGAGCCATATCGCTTTTGGTGAAGCGAATGTTATTCTCGCCGCGCACATTATGACCTATAATGCCTATGACCTCATAATCCAAAACGCCGTTACGAACGGCCTGGAAGCAAAAACAATCAGCGCCATCAGTTCCCTCTTAAACAGTTTAACCGGTATTGACGGTGTTATTGGGGGGCAGTTCGATGATATTCATAATACCGCAGGCGAAGCTCCCCTGAACAGCAATGCCCTCGAAGAGATGTACCGGAAGAAAACAAGTATGCTTTTTGAACTTGCCGCTGCTGTAGCGGGCCTCCTGGCAGGAGCAACGCCCGGTGAAATCGAGAACCTGAAACAATATGCCTGCCGCCTGGGTCTTGCCTTCCAGATCCTTGATGATATTCTTGACAGTACCTGTTCCCTCGAAGATATGGGCAAAGATCCAAATCTTGATGACGGCAAACCCACGTTCGTAAATCTTTTGGGTATTCATGCCGCTGCCGACAGGATTACGGAACACCTCGAAGCTGCCGCTTCTTACATTGGCAAATTCTATAATAATACCGATTATTTTAACGTCATACTTCAAAATCTGGATGCAACGCTCAACTCCTGCCTGGATAATTTTGAAAAAACAGCATAAAAAAAATGGCTTGAAAAATAATAGATTTAAATGCAAACTCAAGAGTGCGGACCATGTGGTCGCGTCTTAGTATAAGGTATATCAACCCGGAATGTAACCTATGGCCGGAGCAATACCTCGGCAGATGTTCGGAACTCGCTCCGCTCAAACAGCCTCACAACCTGCGGAGGCATCGCTCCGGCCATAGGTTACATTCCGAACTACGTTTTTCGGTATATTAAGACACGACCGACCCTGTATAGCGGGGTGCGACCCCTGCGAGGGGAAAAAATACGTCAGAAACTAAATAGTATTGCGATCTGCATCTGGCCTGGAAGTATCCCTCTTCTAAATGTGAGGACTGT
>JAAENB010000050.1 GCA_024224995.1 bacterium
CAAAAGATATTGAAGATAAAATTAAACAGGTTTCATATATGGGAGGAAAAAAAGCCATGTCAACTGCTGAAAGACTCATAGAAAGAGGTAAAGTTGAAGGTATTGAGAAAGGAAAGATTGTTGAAGACCAGAAAATTCTAACCAAATTTCTTACGACCAGGTTTGGAGATTCCGTCACTCATAAGGATATAGAATTGATAAACAGCACAAAGGATACTAAAAAACTCTGGGCAGCACTGGAAAGCATTCTTTCTGCAACGAGCAAGGAAGAGGTGTTGGGAAAACTAACCTGAGAATTTTAACGCCCAATAATAGAAAACACTTCCCTGTAAATTGCCCGGCCCAAACCCGGGCAATTTGCGTCTCCGCGTAATCACTTCCGCCCCTCCAGAACCTCCTGAATCTTCCTCTTCGCGATAAAAGCATCCAGAAAAATCTTTATCGTTTCCAGGTCTTTCGCGTCAAGGGTCTCCACCTCTCGAAACAACCGCAAGAGTTCCTTGTCATGCAAAAATGATTTCGCCGAATCCCCGGTAGTCCCTTCCACCAGGTAATCAATACTCACGGAAAAGATATCAGCCAGTTTTTTTAGAATATCGGCAGAGGGAAGGGCTTTCCCTTTTTCATATCTCCCAATCTGGGTATAATGGAGGCCGGTTAATTCGGCAAGACGGGTCTGGGATAATTTGTTGTCGGTGCGAAGTTTTTTAAAGCGTTCACTAAATTCCATAAACAGTCCTTGGGTTAGATTAGTATTATCAATATGTTACAAATTATAATATTAATAGAAAAAGATCAACAAAAATAAAGATTAATTGTGTCTAAAACAGCTGAATGGTCCGGTCCTTTCAGGAAACCAGGCTA
>JAAENB010000051.1 GCA_024224995.1 bacterium
CCTGTGACGCTGTCTGGACCCAGTGGTGGTGTTGTGTCGGCCGACCTGACGGTGCTGGCCGGCAACGCGACTGAGGGTGTCGACTTTGACGTGATCTCTGGCCCGATCTTCGGTGTCGGGTCTACGGTCGCCAACGCGACGATCCGGGTGTACGCTGATGGCGCTGTTGAGGGTGTTGAGAACGTGGTGCTCGGCTTCACAAACGTGACGTCTGGTGTCACTATCGGTGCACCCGCTACGGTGGACGTGACGATTGTGGATGCTGGGGTGGCTGGTTCGCCTCCTCCTCCTCCTCCGTCTCTTCCCTCGCCTCCTCCCCCGCCCCCGGCTCCCGTGGGCGCGGTGACTATCTCCTTCCCTGCTGGTGAGGAGACTGTGTCTGAGCCTGGCGCTGGGTTCGTGGACTACGTTGTTCCTGTGACGCTGTCTGGGCCCAGTGGTGGTGTTGTGTCGGCCGACCTGACGGTGCTGGCTGGCAACGCGACTGAGGGTGTCGACTTTGACGTGATCTCGGGTTTTTAATGCGGCGGCGACCACCCGGTCCCCCACGCGTTCCCCCCGCGGCGCGCTGCCGGCCTTGTCGAGGGTGTTGAGAACGTGGTGCTTGGCTTCACAAACGTGA
>JAAENB010000052.1 GCA_024224995.1 bacterium
GGTGCGGCTGGTGCTCCGGTTTGAGGCGGAGCCGGGATTCTTTCGGGAGCTTCTTTTACCGGCAGTTTTTCCAGGATATCAAGAATGGGCTGGGGGTCCAGGCTTACGGATATGGGTTTGTCGTACCGGGCTTCAATTATGGCCGGTTGTCTATCGGTTTCGGGGACAAAATTATTCGCAGTCATAGTATCGAGTTTTTGATTAAGTTCATTCAGGTCGCTTTTTAAATTCGCTATCTCGTTAATGTCGTCCTTGAATTGTTCAAAATCTTTTTCTTTTTGCTGCGATTTCAGCTCTTTCAGCTCAGCAGCAGTTTCTTCCTTTTCGTTGATAACCGCTTCCAGGTGTTCTCTTAACTCTCCCAGGTCGTTCCGCAGATCGTCTATCTCTGATTCTTCATATTCCAGGCGGTCATCTCTTTTTTTCTCGCGTTCACCCGCGCTCTTTTCCCGGTCTTCAAGCAGTTCCTCCAGGTTATTTCTCAGACCCGAAAGCTCGTCCCGGATACCGTTAACTTCCGATTCTTCTTTCCGTTCGCGCTCTTTTTCAAGCTGTTCCAGCTTTTCAGCAGCCTCTTCTTTTTCGTCAATAGCAGACTCCAGGTGTCCTCTAAGACCATTGATATCACTTTTGAGCCTGTTAATCTCCGATTCCCGTTCAATGTCCCGGAGATTTTTTAAACGCTCAATTTCATGAGCCGTCATATCCTTTCCAGTGTTGATCTCTGCCAGGTTGACCTTTATTTCATCCAGCTCAACAATAAGCTTTTCGAATTTCTTCTCCGGCCCGGCACCACCCGCACCGGCACCACCGCCTGCTCCGCCGCCTCCGGCTGCTCCCACTGCGCCTGCTTCTCCAACAGCTCCGGCACCACCCCCGGTTCCGGTGCCTCCGCCTGATCCGCCGCCTCCGGCTGCTCCCACTGCGCCTGCTTCTCCCACTGCGCCTGTGCCACCTCCGGTTCCGGCACCACCGCCTGCTCCGCCGCCTCCGGCTGCTCCCACTGCGCCTGCTTCTCCAACAGCTCCGGCACCACCCCCGGTTCCGGTGCCACCGCCTGATCCGCCGCCTCCGCCTGCTCCCACTGCGTCTGCTTCTCCCACTGCGCCTGTGCCACCGCCGGTTCCGGCACCTCCGCCTGCTCCCACTGCGTCTGCTTCTCCAACAGCGCCTGTGCCACCTCCGGTTCCGGCACCTCCGCCTGCTCCGCCTGCTCCCACTGCGTCTGCTTCTCCAACAGCGCCTGTGCCACCTCCGGTTCCGGCACCTCCGCCTGCTCCGCCGCCTCCGGCTGCTCCCACTGCGTCTGCTTCTCCAACAGCGCCTGCGCCTCCTCCGGTTCCGGCGCCTCCGCCTGCTCCGCCGCCTCCGGCTGCTCCCACTGCGTCTGCTTCTCCAACAGCGCCTGCGCCACCGCCAGTTCCTGCGCCTCCACCGCCGCCTCCGGCTGCTCCACTGCCTGCCGCGTCTGCCGCTGCCGGTTTTGGAGTCGGCATGTGGCCACTACCCGCATCAACAACAATAACCGGTCCCGGCCCCTGGGCCGGAACCGGTGGAGTATCCTTTTTTAATCCATGGATCTCGTTTTTTAAATGCTCGGCCACCCGTGCCACAATTCTGTCTTCATTTAAGGGAGCGCTCTTTTCCGCGTCTATCACCCCGATATTTATGGCATTTGGTACGGGCCCGTCAATCGTAAACTTTACCTCGTTTGCGCTTATGGGCTTTTCAAATGAATCCTGCTCTACCTTCTTTTTAGCGACTTCCTCTTGCTTTTCTCTAAAATTATTGAGATATTCAATATTCGCGTCTATCTTATCCCGGACTTCCACAGTATTGACCCTGGCCCGAACCCCTTCATAAAGGGATATTGCTGTTGTAAAATCTCCTTTTGCGGCAAAATTCTGAGAATTTATTAATATCTGCTTGTATACTTTTAAGCGGGACCTTTCCGGTACTATTTCATCTGCCATGTAGGGCAGCTTAAACGTGTCATCCAGTGCCCGCGCGCTTGACGGTGCCGGGTCGTCGGAACTTCTTCTCTTGGGTAAATTTTCCTCGGGAAATTCCTTTTCTATCTCCTGATCGATGGCTCGTCTTCTGAATATTTTATCGGGAGTGGGCTTCTCATCGCCGTTTTCCTTTGCCGTTTCCTCATCGTCTCCGCCTTCCCCGCTCTTTTGGGACACTTTTTTATTATCTTTTCCGCCAAAAAGAGCCCAGAACAGTATTGATACGATAAATAATAATAGTATTGTTAACAGTATATTCATTTTTAGCTCGTTTCTAATATAACTATAATATAACATTATTATTGCTTTTCAGCAATATCTTTTTATTATCGTCATTTTTTTACCGTCTCTACCGGTTATTTTTTATTTTGCAACAAACCTGAAATATAATTATACTATAATAAGAGGCGTAATTTTGCTCATGAAATCGCTAATAAATTGTTAAAATATCGAAAAAAAAAGATAGACAGCAGTAGCTGCATCAATACCTTATGCGAAATTAATGCAAGCAATCACACTTTTTGAGTAAATACTTTATATAAAAGAGGGATATATTATGAGTGATAAAATCAATAAAGATATGACTTTCGGTGAAGTTCTTCAGCAATTTCCTAAAACCGGTCCTATCCTGGCAAACTATGGCCTGCACTGCATTGGCTGCCACATTGGTGTTACGGAAACTATCGAACAGGGTGCTCAGGCTCATGGCCTTGACGCAGCTAAAATCGATGAAATGCTTAAAGACCTGAATGTAAACGGAATTGAATAGTCTTTTCCGGTCAGAAAAACGGGTCCCGAAATAATCGGGACTCTTATTCTGCCGCTATAAGTACCACTGTTGTCAACTTCCGTACATAATACCTGTTCTCTTTCACCTGCGGTCCTGTTCCCGGCTCCATTATATCATCAGGAGAGGCATTTGCCGTATCTATAACCATTTTCCAACTCCTCCCCGATGGCGCCACTGGTATTTCATAAAACCTGCTTATCATTGAGGCGTTAAAAATAATATAGATATCCGCATCACTGTTCTTCGCCTTTTCCCTGCTGTATTCTCCGTTTATAAGCGCTGCAATAGTATGGCTTTTCTTCCCCCAGTCGGGCTGCCCAACGTTATGCCCGTGCCATGAGATATCGGGCGCGGAATAACCATCACGTTTCTTTCCGGTGAAAAAAGAAATTCTTGTTAACAGGGGGTTATCCTTTCTGAATTGTATTATCTTACGGGTAAATTCAAATATCTCCCTGTTTTTTGTTAGAAAATCCCAGTTTATCCAGGATAGATCATTATCCTGGCAATAGGAATTGTTATTCCCTTTCTGAGTTCTCCTGAACTCATCTCCTGCCAGCAGCATTGGTATTCCATGAGACAAAAAAAGTGTGGCGATAAAGTTTTTTATCATCCTGCTTCTCATTTTATCTATAAAAGGAGTTGCCTCTACGCCTTCGATCCCGTAGTTATTACTCTCATTGTTATTTTCCCCGTCCCTGTTTTCTTCTCCGTTCTCTTCATTATGCTTCCGGTTATAGCTTACCAGGTCGTTCAGAGTAAACCCGTCGTGACAGGTTATAAAATTGATACTGTGCTGGGGCGCTCTTCCTTCTTTTTCATAGAGGTCGGAGCTCCCGGTAAAGCGGGTGGTAAAAAGCCCTACAGTACCCTGCTCTCCATTCCAGAACTGCCGCACATCATCCCGGTATCTGCCGTTCCATTCGGCCCATCTGCCGGGAAAATCTCCTACCTGGTAAGCTCCTGCCGCGTCCCAGGCCTCTGCGATAATCTTTGTATCCCGCAATATGGGATCTTCTTCTATCCACTCTATGAGAGGCGGATTGGGGAGCATATTCCCGTCCTGGTCCCGCCCCAGTATGGAGGCCAGGTCGAACCTGAACCCGTCAATATTCATTTCCACGACCCAATACCTGAGACTATCCAGTATAAAGTCACGCACCAGGGGATGGTTGCAGTTAAACGTATTTCCGCAGCCCGAATAATTCTTGTAATACCGTTTATCCTCTTCAAGGATATAATATATGGAATTGTCTATCCCCCGAAACGATATGGTGGGCCCGGTCTGGTCCCCTTCCACTGTATGATTATAGACTACGTCAAGTATTACCTCTATTCCGGCGTCATGAAAGGCTTTTACCATCTCTTTAAATTCCCGCACCTGCTCTCCCATGGTACTGCCGCTTGAATAGCTCCCTTTTGGCGCGAAAAATGAGAGCGTACTGTATCCCCAGTAATTCTTTAAGCGTTTTCCTGTTTTTGGATTAATGTTGATATTCTCATACTCATCAAACTCCTGTACCGGCAAAAGCTCTACTGCCGTAACTCCCAGCTCCTGCAAATACGGGATCTTTTCCACCAGCCCTTTATAGGTCCCTTTATGCTCTGCTCCTGATGTCTCATGCCTGGTAAAGCCCTTTACATGGAGCTCATAAATTATTATATCATGATAGGGCAGCTTTATGGCCCTGTCTTTTATGTCCTCTCCATTGGAAACAACGATACTCCTGGGTACGGAGCCTATGCTCTCTGTTTCTGAAAAAGAAAGATCAATCTCGGGCGACTCCGGGTCATATCCCCGCGCGCTGGTATGTTCAAACTTAAAATTTCCGGTTACGGCCTTTGAATAGGGATCAATTAAAAGCTTGTTCCTGTTATACCGGTGCCCTTCTCCCGGCTCATACGGCCCGTCTATTGTATACCCATAGAGCTGGCCCTCGCCCACTTCCTTCACCCATACATGCCAGATGTCGCCTGTTTTATTCATCTCAGGATCGAGCTCTATCTCGTCATAGCTTGAATTGGGCTCTCCCGTATGGAACAATAAAAGGCTTACTGCTGTTGCGTGCCTGCTGAATATTGAAAACTGTATTCCGTCCTTATGGGGATTCGCTCCCAGCGGCAGCGGGATCCCGGGCAAGGTTTTTATTTCCTGTTTTTGACTGTTCATGTTTCTATTCCTTTGTTTCTGCTTTTTCTTTCAGCCCCCTGATCCCCCAAAGGGGGCACGATGGAGGAGTCTATGTTAAAACAAGAACTCCTTTTACAAAGAAGTATCCTGTCACGTGCCCCCTTTGGGGGTGCGACCCCTGCGAGGGGATCAGGGGGCCGATAGAGGAAATATATATTATATACTGATTAATGAGAAATGCAATAAAATTATTAAAAAAACAGGCGTCTCTAATTAACCGGTTTCTTATTGACAAAATGCTCCTCTTACACTAAAAAAATTAAACGTTTATATATTATTTGAGGGAAAAATGAGAAAATTTTCATCATATGGGCCTGTGGACCCTGATTTAAACTATTATGCTCCGAGAAAAGAGTTAATTGACGACGCCTATCAGCAATTAATTGGAGATACCTTTGAAAAAGGCGGTAATTATATAACCGTATGGGCTCCACGGCAAACAGGCAAAACCTGGCTAATGCAGGAGGTTCTTTTTAAGCTTCAGACCGATAAAAGACTGGATGTGCTCAAGATTGACCTGGAACACCTGAAAATGGAAGATGATATAAGTAAGATATTAATATATATTGGCGAAACAATAGCTGAACAATTAAATAAAAAAATTATCAAAATTGATACTCCTGATAAATTTATGAGTATATTTAAAAAAAATATACTGGATAAGCCCCTGATCCTTATATTTGATGAGTTTGATGCCCTGGGTGAGAATGCTATTAGCGGTATTGTTGGTGTATTTAGAAATATATACATGTTAAGAAGGAATCAAAGAAATTTATCCACAGAAGAAAGAGACTACCTTTTACATGGTGTTGCCCTCATTGGAGTGAGAAGCGTCCTTGGCATTGAGAATGCCAAAGGTTCCCCCTTTAATATTCAAAGAAGTGTTCATATTCCCAACCTTAGCTATGATGAAGTTGATGAAATGTTTAAATGGTATGAACGGGAAAGCAAGAAGCAAGTTGACCAGGAGGTTATTGACAGGCTCTTTTATGAAACTGCCGGGCAGCCAGGTTTAACCTGCTGGTTTGGTGAACTGCTCACCGAGGGTTCTAAAGATCTTATTATCGATAAAAATAAGCCTGTCACAATGGATACTTTTAACAAAGTTTACACAGCAGCAACCGATATTCTTCCCAACAACAATATTCTGAATATAACCAGCAAAGCCAAACAGGAACCATTTAAAAACCAGGTTCTGGAATTATTCAGAACCGATAATAAAATTGAATTTAAATATGACGATAATGAACTGAATTTTTTATACATGAACGGTGTTATTGACCGGGAAAATGCCGGTGAAGAGGGATATTATGTTAAATTTCCCAGCTCCTTTGTTCAAAAAAGGCTTTTCAATCATTTTTCACGAGAAATATTTAAGCAGATGGGCAGGTATGTTGAGCCTTTTGAAGACATTGATTCCACAATAACCGAAACAAACCTGGATATTAAGCAAATAATTAAACTGTTTCAAAAATATTTAATAAAAAACAGGGACTGGTCTTTAAAAGACGCTCCAAGAAGATCGGATATGAGAATTTATGAAGCAGTATTTCATTTTAACCTGTATATGTATCTCCAGGGTTTCCTGAAAGGCAAAGGGGTTCAGGTTATTCCTGAATTCCCCACGGGTAACGGTCAGATTGATATACTGTTAAAATACAACGACCGTCTTTACGGTATTGAACTAAAAAGTTATACCGACAAAACCGGGTACAAAAAAGGATTACTCCAGGCTGCCAGATACGGCAAGCACCTGGGACTTTCGGAAATCACCCTGGTCTTTTTCATTGAATACATTGATGACGATAACCGTAACAAATATGAAGTTGATTATTTAGACGATTCTACCGGCGTCAAAGTGATGCCGGTCTTTGTTGAAACCGGGGAATAAAAATGAGAAAATTTTCATCATATGGGCCCGTAGATCCCGATTTAAACTATTATGCTCCGAGAAAAGAGTTAATTGACGACGCCTATCAGCAATTAATTGGAGATCCCTTTGAAAAAGGCGGTAATTATATAACCGTATGGGCTCCACGGCAAACAGGTAAAACCTGGCTCATGCAGGAGGTTCTTATAAGATTTCAGGCCGAAAAAAAAGTGGATGTGCTTAAAATTAACCTGGAAACGTTAAAAATGCAGAATGATGTTAGCAAGATATTAATATATATAGGAAAAAATATTACTGAAAAATTAAACAAAAAAGCAATTGAAACAGATACCCTGGAAAAATTTGAGAGTATTTTTAAAAGAGATATACTGGATAAGCCATTGATCCTTATTCTTGACGAATTCGATGCCCTGGCTGAGGATGCTATAAGCGGCATAGTGGGTGCTTTTAGAAATATTCATGTAGCACGTCGGGACCAAAGAGATATTTCTACTGAAAAAAAAGACTATCTTTTGCATGGTGTTGCTCTAATAGGCGTAAGAAGTGTTCTTGGTATCGAAAATGTTAAAGGCTCCCCTTTTAATATACAGAGAAGTGTTCATATTCCACAACTTACCGATAACGAAGTTAATGAAATGTTTAAATGGTATAAACAGGAGACCAGGCACACCGTTGAACAAGAAGTTATTAAAAGACTCTATTATGAAACTGCGGGGCAACCCGGGTTAACCTGCTGGTTTGCCGATCTGATCACCGAAGGCTATGAAGACATCATTATTGATAAAACCAAACCTGTCACAATAGATATATTTGATGAAGTATATGCTGCCGCGATCTCTACTCTTCCAAATAATAATATTTTAAATATAATAAGTAAAGCCAAACAGGAACCGTATATGGAAACGGTTCTGGAGATGTTTAGGACCGATAAAAAAATTAAATTCAAATATGATGATAAAAACCGGAATTTTTTATATATGAACGGTGTCATTGCCCGGGAAAAAGTCGGTAAAACGGAATATTATGTAAAATTCTCCTGCCCCTTTGTTCAAAAAAGGCTGTTTGATTATTTTTCCGGTGAACTGTTTAACCAGATGGGCAGCCTGGCAGAGCCGTTTGAAGATATTAACGATATTATAACAGAAAATAGCCTGAATATAAAAAAAATAATAGACCTGTTTGGAAAATATTTAACAAAAAACCGGGATTGGTCTTTAAAAAATGCTCCCAGAAGATCGGATATGAGAATTTATGAAGCCATATTCCATTTTAATCTTTATATGTATCTGCAAGAATTTCTTGAAGGTAAAAACGCGGAAGTCTACCCGGAATTTCCCACCGGGAATGGGCAAATCGATATTATAATAAAATATAAAGACCGGGTTTACGGTATTGAATTAAAAAGCTATAGAGATCAAAGCGGATACCAGAGGGGATTACTCCAGGCTGCCAGGTACGGCAAGCACCTGGGACTTTCGGAAATCACCCTGGTCTTTTTCATTGAATACATTGATGACGAGAACCGTAACAAATATGAAGTTGATTATTTAGACGATTCTACCGGCGTCAAAGTGATGCCGGTCTTTGTTGAAACCGGGGAATAGACTCATAAATATTTTACTCCCACACCCCCCTCAAACTCCCGATAAATAAATATCTTTACATATCTAAAAAAATACGGTATAAGTAACAGGTGCAAGGGGCACGGCGGGGAAAAAACCTCGAACTTCGAACCTTGAACTTTCTTAAGAGCAGTGGACCCTGTGAAGCAGGGAAAAAATACGGAAGAAACTATGTCGACACCGGGGTCTGTTTTTCGAAGATGCTCCGGGAAAGGGTTTGGTTCTGAGAGACGTTGCAGTGCAACGCCTTTACTGGCTGGTTTCAGGCCAGGGTTATGGAGATTCCGGGAAGGAGTGCGGACCCTGCGAAGCAGGGAAAAAATAGGTCAGAAACCTGATAGTATTGCGAGCTGCATCTGGCCTGGAAGTATGAGCTCTTTGGGTTGTGAGGACTGTTTGAGCGGAGCGAGTTCCGCAGCAATCCAAAGAGCTCATGCTTCCAGGCCCGCTCACA
>JAAENB010000053.1 GCA_024224995.1 bacterium
CCCGCTCTGCGGGGTCAGCTGCTCTCAAGAAACTCTTTTTAAATAGGGCTGGTTTCCGGGAAGAGAGACGTTGCAGTGCAACGTCTCTCAGAACCAAGCCCTTTTCCGGAGCATCTTCGTAAAACAGACCCCGGAATCTCCATAACCCTGGCCGGAAACCAGCCAGTAAAGGCGTTGCACTGCAACGTCTCTCAGAACCAAACCCTTTTCCGGAGCATCTTCGTAAAATAGGCCCGGTATCAACACAGTTTCTTCCGTTTTTTTTCCCGCTACACTGGGTCGGTCGTGTCTCAATATCCCGAAAAACGTAATTCGGAATGCAACCTATGCCTTATACTAAGACGCGATCCCCGCCAGGGTGTCACTGTCACAACAGACTGCACCTCCTATTTCTAACTACTTACCCGCCTTTTTACTTTAAATTAATTTTATTAATTTTTTTTGTTGACTTTATAACGCTGTTATAAAAATCTGGCTCCAGTGTGAACTCCGCCCCCAAAAATAATATAAAAAAAAATAAAAGTGGAGTAAAAAAATGAGAGTACAAAATTTTAAGAACGCGTTTGATGCTTTATTCAGCGCAGGGATAAAAATAATCCTGCTGTTAATTATAGTATTGAGCGCCGGTATCAGTGGATTCGCGGCAGACAGGATAATGCTTTTCTCGCCTCATGAGGATGATGAGACTATTGCCTGTGCCGGAATTATTAATCGAGCAGTGGAACGTGGTGACGAGATCTTTGTCGTTATGGTCCTGAATGGTGACAGTCACGGCGGTGTTATAAAAGCTCAAATACGTATTGAGCGTACTATTGCCGCTATGGAAGTGCTGGGTCTTTCCAAAGATAATATTCTCTACCTGGGCTACGCGGACGGCCGTATTCTGGGTAATGCCTGGCAGAATCCCGGTGAAATTTTCACCAGTAGTGACGGTATTACCATTGAAACATACGGTTTTCCTGAAGATCAGTACCCCCACATCGGTATAGAGGATTATCACTATATAACATATGGTGAGCATGCTCTTTATACCAGGGAGAATATTTCGACAGATTTTACAAACCTTCTCAATGAATATCAGCCTGATGTTATTTTTTCCCCGGCCCCTATAGAAGTACATGCCGATCATTCTTCAGTTGGGCTGTTTCTTACGGAAGCGCTTGTTCAAATAGGGACAAACCCGGCAAATACTTATACTCCCCTGGTTTATGAGTACTTAATTTATAAGCAGCGGCTTCCGCAAAATACTCAGGACCCAACAGAGCCCGTGTTAAACACTGAGGCAAATATGGATGCCACACCCTATGCCTGGCTCAACCGGGTCTCCTATGCTGTTCCTGAAGAAATGACGCTGCCTTTTGAGAGCAATCTCAAATACGAGGCCTACGTCGCCTATGGCGGATACGCGATGCCCTTTACCCGTTTTATTAAGAGTGACGAGGTCTTCTGGAAAAAGAGAACCGGGAGTATTTCGTACCAGGCAAGCGTTACAGCTTCTTCGGAAAATGAGGCTGATGACAAATACTGTGCCAATGTTATTGATGGTTTTGCCCTGGGCTATCCCTGGCGAAATGAGGCCTTTTATTTGTACGACAAAGAATGGATTCCCGCCGGTGAAACAAACGGTGCCTGGGTTGAACTTTCCTGGAACGAAACGCAGACTGTTACCAGCGTGGTATTGTATGACCGGCCGAATACGGTACAGAATATTGCTGCTGGAACGCTCAGTTTTAGTGATGGTTCCTCTATTGTCCTTGGCGCCCTGCCGCATAACGGGAGTCCCTGTGTTGTTGAATTTCCGCCAAAAACAATTGATTCGGTCCGTTTTACGATTGATGAAGCGGCCGGGTCTGAGGTTGGTATTTCTGAATTTGAGGTTTACCCGGCCCGCGTGAAGAATATCGCTCCTGATGCTTCGGTCGCGGTTTCTTCGGAAA
>JAAENB010000054.1 GCA_024224995.1 bacterium
AAACATCAATGGAACCAATTAATTACGAAGAACAAACTCAGGACTCTTCAATCCAGGTAAACAGTGAGCACGAAGCAATTGAGGCTCAGGCAAAATCTGCCATGATTCTCGGCATTGTAGGATCGGCGCTCTTTTTTATTCCTGTTGTGGGACTGGTTCTCGGTATCATTGCCATGAAAAAACAGGCAGGTCCACGGGAACAGATAATCGCGAGCAACTTCCAAATTCCCGGAAGAGCATTCATCATCGTGGCAAAAGCCTGCGGTATTACTGCTATCGCCACCTCGATCTTTTTTCTTATCTACTGGTTTATAATAATTGCTGCTTGTATTACTGCGAGCGGTATGCGTTACTACTAGGAGTTAACATCAATGGAACCAATTAATTACGAAGAACAAACTCCGGATTCTCCAATCCAGGTAAACAGTGAGCACGAAGCAATTGAGGCTCAGGCAAAATCCGCCATGATATTCGGTATTGTAGGATCGGCGCTCTGTTTTATTCCTATTGTGGGACTGGTTCTCGGTATCATTGCCATGAGCAAACAATCCGGTCCCAGGGAAGCAATAATCGCCAGCAACTTCCGGATTCCCGGTAGACCATTCATCATCGTGGCAAAAGCCTGCGGCATTACTGCTATCGCCCTTTCGATCTTTTTCATTTTCTACTTCCTTATAATAATTCTCACTGCCCTTCCTGCAAGCGAACGGTATGCGTTACTACCAGGAGCAAACATCAATGGAACCAATTAATTACGAAGAACAAACTCAGGACTCTTCAATCCAGGTAAACAGTGAGCACGAAGCAATTGAGGCTCAGGCAAAATCTGCCATGATTCTCGGCATTGTAGGATCGGCGCTCTTTTTTATTC
>JAAENB010000055.1 GCA_024224995.1 bacterium
CGACCCTACAGGTACGTACTCAATTTTTGGGGGAACACGCCAGAGGGGCGGGGATTTAACACAAGTCTTCCAAAAGCAGGGGAACGCTATTTGTTGCGGCAGAGACACCCTCGCGGAGGCGCACCCCTCTTCAGAAGGTGAGGACTGTTTGAGCGGAGCGAGTTCCGCAGCCTTTTGAAGAGGGGTGCGCCTCCGCGAGGGTGTCTCTGCCGCAACAGCTGTATCCCCGTTTTGAGTACAACATCTACAAGGGCCTGATCTCTTCGACCTCAACCTTCCCTTGCAGCGCTTCTGCCACCCTGGGAGCATCTTCCGGTCCAAAACGGAGGCATACTCCGCAGTCGGAGCTGATATGCTTCGGCACCGGGATAAGCTTGTTGCGAATATTCTCCTGCTTCAGTATCTTTTCCGCCTTCATGGCATAACTTACCGACTTAAACAGGGCTACATAAAAATCCTGTGGAACTGTCATACTGTTTCCTTATGGGACTACCAGTCTCCCTGCCTGTGACATGGTCCCCGCGATATCATACATGTTTGATATTGATCCCGCACCGGTTTTTCCGGTTAATTCAAAATAATTTACACAGGTTCCGCATATAAGCAATTCTGTCCCTCTTGACTCCAGCTCTTTCAGATCCGGAATGGTATCCGATCCCTCTGCTGCAAGTTTTACCCCGGTATTATAAAAGATCATTACTTCGGGCCGCCGGGGAAGCTCAAGAAGGGCATGAATAAATCCTTTTACTAAAACATACCCCAGCTCATCATCTCCCCGCCCCATCCTATCGGAAGAGAAAACAATAACAAAGGGGCCGGTTCCCGAATTCACCATCTCCCCGGTTCCCGGTTCCTGCGCCGGTTCTCCGGACAGGTGGATCTCAAAGCTGCCGTCCTGTTGATCGGTAACTCGAACCTCTTTCCCTTCTTTATTTCCCAGCCTTGTTATATTCTCAACTGCTGTTCTATTGTCTACCTGCACGGTAATACTGCTATGGGTTTCCATGGCCTTTTTTGCCAGGATTACCGGCTGTGGACAAACCAGGCCCCTGGCATCAATGGTTTCTGACATCTTGTTCTCCTGCGAAGCACGGGTCACGGCACGCCGTGACCCTACAACGGTGTTATTGTTTGTATTGCCTTTATGGCGGTTTTTATTTCTTCTTCCGTGTTAAAATATCCAAAACTGAACCTGTTTGTTCCCCGGGGAAAGGTTCCTGTTGTTTTATGGGCAGAGGGGGCGCAATGCAGGCCGGGACGTGACATGATGTTGTACTTTTCGTCAAGTTCCAGGGCTGCCTCAGAAGGCGCTGCTCCCTCAATAGAAAAAGAGACTACCGATGTCTGCTTTGCCGCGTCCGCACATCCGTGAACTGTTACCCCTGAAATATCCTTTATCCCTTCCAAAAACAGACCTGTTAATGCCGCTTCTTTTTTCCTGATTGCATCAACACCAATATCCAGCACCAGGCGGATACCTGCGCCAAGACCGGCAAGGCCGATGGCATTCGGTGTTCCGGATTCAAACTTATCGGGCATAAAATCGGGCTGTTCTTCAAATTCCGATTTACTGCCGGTCCCGCCCAGCGCCATTGCCCGTATTTCCTTTTCAAGCCCCTTGCGTATATACAGCCCCCCTGTTCCCTGGGGCCCCCAGAGCGACTTATGCCCGGTAAAAGCCAGAAGGTCGATATTCATCTCCTCTACATTAATAGGAAGTATTCCCGCAGATTGAGCCGCATCCACGCAAAAACAGGCATTATGCTCCCGCGCGATTTTTCCCACCTCAACCAGGGGCATTATTGTTCCCGTAACATTGGAGGCATGGGTTAAAAAAATAGCCCTGGTATTCTTTTTTATCAATGGTACAATATCTGCCGGATCAAGCTCTCCTGTTGGGGAGCACTGTACTATGGAGACTTCCAGTCCTTGCCCCTCCCTGCTTCGAAGAGGCCGCATCACTGAATTATGTTCCATACTTGAAGCAATAACATGATCACCGGGCTTTAATAAACCAAATACCTGGGTATTCAACGCCTCTGTTGCATTCCCGGTAAAACAAACCTGGAAAACATCCCCGGTCCCCAAAAGCTCTGCCGCAAGTTCCCGTGTATTAAAGACGACCCGTCCGGCTTCAATAGACAAACGATGTCCCGACCTTCCCGGGTTGCCGCCAACTGCGTCGTTATAGTTATTTATCGCCCGGATCGTCTCTTCGGGCTTTGGCCATGATGTTGCCGCATTGTCAAAATATATTATTTTCATATTAATTATAAGCGGTTATATAAATATATCATCCTGCTCCGTCAAGTCAAAAATCAGTTTTATCAATACCTGGTATCGACAATATAAATAATAAATTTCTAAAACCGGTCCAGGCGGTATAAACCCTGCTTTTTCGCGGAATCAATCGCGTCATCATATTCCTGCAGCGTAACTCTTCTTCCCAGGTCAAAACATTCCCTTGCCCGATACTCAGGCCGGTACTGGTCCATTACATTGATATAGGTATCTGTGGAAAGATCCGCGAGAAAGGCCAGTACCCGGGATGTTGCTGCCAGGTCATTGGGAAGAACAAGGTGCCGTACCAGGAGCCCCTTTTCGGCAATTCCTCTTACAGTTATGCTGAGATCACCAACCTGGCGGTGCATCTCTTTCAGCGCTTCCATTGCCACCTGCGGGTAATCGGCAGCGCCGCTCAATTCTTCTGCGGTATTGGGGTCCATATATTTAAAATCGGGCATATATATATCAACAAGACCTTCCAGCAGCTCCAGGGTTTCAACAGAATCATAGCCCCCGGTATTATAAATCAGGGGAATCCTGAGCCCCCGGGGAATTGCCAGCTGTAAGCTTTTTAAAATGGCATATGCCATGTGCGTGGGAGTTACAAAATTAATATTATGGCAGCCCTTCACCTGGAGTGAGAGCATCATCTCAGCCAGTTCATCGAAGGTAACTTCCCGTCCCATTCGCAGATGTGAGATATCATAATTCTGGCAATAGAGACAGGAAAGGCTGCAGCCTGCGAAAAAAATGGTTCCCGATCCCCCGGTTCCTACGAGGCAGGCTTCTTCTCCAAAGTGCGGACTACAGGATGATATACAGGGCTGTTCTCCTCCTCCGCACTTTCCCCTGGCAGAACCTGTTCTATCCACCCGGCAGTTATGGGGACAAAGAGTACAGGAAGAAATAATGGCGGCTGCTTTTTCTACCCGTTCTTCAAGAATTCCCGAGTCAAAGGTCTCAATATATGATGAAATCATATTACTCCTTTGCTTTAACCGTACTCATGCTTTAATCGTACTCACAAATTCGTCGTAATTGCTCCGGCTTGTTTTATCCATCATGGTAATTTCGGCCCCGGCTTTAATAATACCGTTGTCCATAAATTCAACATGTCTGACCCGTGCCCCGATTACCGCTTTTTTCCTGGTTGGCAGCATAATATCAAAGGTAATAAACCCGTCCTGCCGGAAATAGGCAGCCAGCCGCCTCTCTTTAAAAACCACCCCTAATCCGCTTTTTGACAGGTTCGACACCAGGAATTTCGCCTCCGTTTCAGGAAAGACCTTATTCTTTTTGCATAACTGGTCTACGACAATGGATATGCGCCGCACAACCGCTACCAGTCCGTCGGTCATTGCTGTTGAATTATTTACCTGGATATACCCGAACATGATCATGCTCCGGTATAAAATGGGTACGGAAATCTCAGAAATATACAGGTTTCCCCTGGCAAGCTGATGATCCTTGGAATAAATTTCATTGATGTAATAATTGAACATTTTTTCGTCGTCTTCACCGGGCTGGCTGTTAAGATCTCCAATAAACAGGGGGGTCCGGTCTTCCAGGAAATGTTTAAGCCTGATATCATTCTTCCCTTTTGTTATAAAATAGATCTTTATCTTTTCAAATTGTTTTTCCAGGTCGAACCTGACAATCTCTTCTATTTGATCTATTTTTTTCTGGGAATGGGTAAGAGAGTTTTTGACGATATCCTCAGACATGATATTACTGATATATATTACGTTTGTCCCCTCTCCTTCCACTCCCATTGATTGACGGTCTTCTTTCCTTGCCACGGAAAGGATCTGGAATTTAATGGGATTGAACGTAAAGGTATCTTCGTTTTTTTCGAAAAATGTGAGCGCTAAATTGATAGTACTATTCGTGTTCCGCACAAAAACAACAACAGTTTCGGGAACATTTTTTACCAGGGGAATCCGGAAGGCCGCGTGTTCATCCAGGTAGCCGAGAAATTGTATTTTAATATTACCGCTTTTTGTCTTAAGAAAAATTTCCTTCCCCATGAAAAAATTCTTAAACAGCATTGCGAACTGTGATCTATCGGTTACGGTCTTTATTTGATCGGCCATTAAACATTCCCCTTCAACATGACTTGAATAAATTCGATTCCGGGAAGGAATTGATGAACACTTAATCATACAACCTTTTAATAAAAAAATCAACTAAAATAAAAATATCTCACCTGTTTTTACAGTTGGTTGACATGCTCTTACTCATACGATAGTGTGCCCAAAATATATATATAATGAAGGAGTATTACGATGAATATTGCTGATAGCATCAATACCGTGACTGCTACTGCTGCAGCTTCTGTCGAAGACATTAGCAACTTTCTCTGGGGCTGGCCTCTTATAATTTTACTGGTTGGCACCGGCTTATTTGTTAGCATTTTCTTCAAATTTGTTCAATTCCGTGGCTTCAAACACGCAGTTGGAGTTCTCCGGGGAAAATATGACGATCCCGATGATCCCGGGGAAATCAGCCATTTCCAGGCTCTTTCCGCTGCCCTTTCCGCTACAATCGGTACGGGGAATATTGTGGGCGTTGCTGCCGCCATTCTTGTTGGGGGACCAGGCGCGGTTTTCTGGATGTGGGTTACTGCCCTTGTTGGTATGGCTACCAAGTTTGCCAGCTGTACCCTGGCTGTTCGCTTTAGAAAGATCGATGAAAACGGGGAAGCTCACGGCGGTCCCATGCACTATATTGAACAGGGAATGGGACCAAAATTCAAATGGCTTGCTATTTTATTTGCCGTTTTCACCATTACTGCCAGCTTTGGCATAGGAAACTCGTTCCAGATCTATAGTGTCCGGGTTAACCTGGGGGAGCTTATGCGGAACTTCAGTTATGGCCAACAACTCCTTGGAGTAAAAGGAGAGACCCCTCTGGCCTTTGACCTGATAGTGGGTACTCTTATTGCCATCCTGGTTGGGCTGGTTATCGTTGGCGGGATTAAGAGTATTGGAAAATTCGCCTCTAAAATTGTTCCTTTGATGTCGGTATTCTATGTTGGCGCGGGTCTTGTAATCCTGGCATTGAACATTAAAGCCATTCCCGGAGCATTCGGAACTATTTTCCATTATGCTTTTAACACGCCCGAAGCCCTGGCCGGCGGACTTCTGGGTACGGTAATCCGGCAAGGGGTTGCCAGGGGACTATTCTCCAATGAGGCAGGCCTGGGTTCGGCTGCCATGGCTCATGGTGCTGCTCAAACAAAAGAGCCGGTACGGGAAGGTCTTGTTGCCATGCTTGGCCCTTTTATTGACACCATTATAATCTGTTCAATTACGGCTCTTGCAATTATCATAACCGATGTGTATGACCCGAGTCTCGTCAAGAGCCTTAAGCTCACCGATGGCAATCTTACAGCCAAAGCCTTTGAAATGGGTCTCGGCTCCTCAATCGGTTCACATATCGTATCAGTGGGAATACTTTTTTTTGCCTTTTCAACCATGATCTCCTGGTCCTATTACGGAAACCGGGCAGTCGATTATCTCTTTGGCTCAAGGTCTGTTACTGTGTACCAGCTCATTTTTTGTGCTATAATTATACTGGGTGCCTGTGGTAAAATCAATCTTATTAAACATTTTTGCGATATCATGAACGCCCTTATGGCATTACCCAACCTGATCGCACTCATTGTGCTTTCCCCAATTGTCGCAGCTCTTACCAGAGATTATTTTAAACGAATGAAAGAAAAAAAATTCTAATCCGTGGAAATCCCCCCTTTTTACAAGGGGGGAAAGTATTGCTGCATGAAACACAATTCAAGATCTGTCTATTTTGGGCTCATATTCCTGGGCCTCCTGGCTCTGCCGCTTATTTATCTTGTAATTAAAGATTATCTTTTTTTACCGTCCTGTACGTTTAAAAACCTTACAGGGCTGCCCTGTCCCGGGTGCGGAATCCGCACCGGGATTGATCTCCTCTGTGAATTCAGGTTCAGGGAGACCTTTTTCGCCTACCCTCCATTGCTTGCGTGCGGACTGCTCTATCTCTCCTGGCCGGTCTATTTTCTTCGAAAAACATTCTCCTCCTCCGGCTCAATCTCCCGCTCTGCCATAAAGTATTTTTTTGCCTCCCTCATCTTAATCCACCTGTTTTTATTCGGAAGCTGGATAATCAAACTATTTGAACAATAAAAAAATATTTTTTGCTTGCTTGAATTCAGCTCTCCTGGTATGTAATGTTTAATAGGTATTTTTATAGATAAAAGGATGGAAAAAGCAATGGAAGAGAATCAACTTAACGATCTATCTCAAGAATCCAGCGGAGAAATTCAGGCCCAGGCTAAATCGGCTATGATATTCGGCATAGTTGGTATGGCTCTCAGCTTCCTTCCAATAGTGGGAGCTATTTTTGGCATCATTGCCATATCAAAACAGGCAGGCCCCCGGGAAGCAATAATCGCGAGCAATTTCCAGATTCCCGGAAGAGCACAGGTCGTTGCCGCAAAAATCTGCGGTATAATTGCCACCATAACCTCATTTCTAATCATTTTTTATTATATGGCTTTATTTTAAAATCTAAAAAGGGACACATCAATATGGAAGAAAATCAACTTAACGATCTATCTCAAAACTCCGGCGAGGAAATTAAAGGCCAGGCTAAATCTGCTATGATCCTGGGAATATTAGGATTAGCGCTCTCTTTTATCCCGGTATTGGGAATTGTTCTCGGCATCATGGCCTTGAAAAAACAGGCCGGTCCCAGGGAAGCAATAATCGCCAGCAACTTCCAAATTCCCGGAAGAGGATTGGTCGTTACTGCTAAAATCTGCGGCATTGCGGCTATTCCGGCCTCTATCTTCTGGACTGTATATATTCTTGGTATTGTAGTTATGTTGATAGTATAAATACCGTTATTTTATTTAATTACTAAGGAGGAAACATCAATGGAACCAATTAATTACGAAGAACAAACTCAGGACTCTTCAATCCAGGTAAACAGTGAGCACGAAGCAATTGAGGCTCAGGCAAAATCTGCCATGATTCTCGGCATTGTAGGATCGGCGCTCTTTTTTATTC
>JAAENB010000056.1 GCA_024224995.1 bacterium
GTTTGATCGTTTTGCTTATGAAACGCGTTATGATTGAGAAAGAAATTCCCGTTTCCATGTTTTATCGTATTCGCTATCAACGCTGTGATGAAGAGAAAGGGCCCGATTGGAAGAAAGTTCATGTGTATCCTTCCCGCCATATGTACGAGTGCTTTCAGGATATGAGGAAGATTTTTAAAATGTCTATTTCTGCGGTAATTGCCTTTGCTATCCGGAAATATCTGCCTGCCTTGCTTGAGGACCCGGCCGCTGCCCGGGTTCCCCGGCACATCGATAACTATCTAGATCAATATCTCTTTTTGGGGCGGGATTCCGGCGGAATACAGAAATTTGTCATATACTTCGGCTTCGCTCAGCACAGGTTTTGGGGTTATCCGGGGGAAGAAGGGCTTAACAGCTACTTCACGGAAACAGACTTGTAGTCAAAGATAACACCAAATTCAAATAAAACCGTATTGAAAAAGACAGGGAGGGGATAGGTGCGCCCCCTCGCAGGAACGCGCGCGGGATATGCAGGGTTTAGTCCGAAGGACCGAAGCGATAGCGAAGCCCGGAGAAGCCCGGCCCCCAGGGCGCGCCCAAAAAATCATATGAAAGTAATATTTTCTTTCTCAAGGAGTTTTTTTCTTTCTTCAAGCATGCGGTCGTATTCAAAGCGGTATTTTTTTTTATCATATATGGAGTCGCAGATTTCCTGGTATTTCGGAGAAGAAAAATATTTTTCCATCCTTGGGGAAAGCCAGGCCACCTGTCCCGAGGGAGTATACACCTGGTATTCGCCTGTTGACTCGTCAAAGATTGTTCCCGTAAGAAATCCCCAGGTAAGGTCCGATAGGGAATATTCTTTGAGATCCCGCATTACAGCCAGCAGTATCCCTTCATCTACGGGATCAATAAACTTAAATTTCCGGGAATACATTACTGCCAGGTGAAAATGATCGGGCACATCCATAAACCCGTCTTTTCGAATCTCTTTTCCCATAACATACATCATCTTCATGAGGAATAGCAGCACTCCCAGGCCCGGTTTTTCCTGTCCCGGCAGTCTTGGTTTATCGCCGGAGAATTCCTCGTCCGGATTTTGGGCCGACGCCCATTCTACCACCAGCATATCAAAGGGCTCCCGGTCTTTTATGGCGGCCGCAATCTTTTTGTTCACCTCAATTTTTGATTCCGAAAGGCGAACATCAATTAGAAGATTTTTCTCATTTATTGTTTTATGATACATCCGCAGGGCATGAATATAGGTATCATCCCTGTCAAAATCAATGGCGATATGGGAAAATCCTTTATCGTGCAGATGGTCCAGGAGGCCTACGTTCTTTATTACTTCAAGCATCTCATTTTTCGAAAAGCGGTTCAAAAAGAGTTCCGATTTACAGGTATCGGTATTGGACATGGTTCCCAGGGTACAGGCCAGGTCATCCTCTGATGTATCGGTAAAAGATCCCGTTGAAAAAGAAAAGGCTCCAAAAAATTTTTGTTTAATTCGAGCCCAGAGGCTTTTTTTATCAATAAAATCGTTCATAGCAGATACCTGGATTAAGAATAGGAAATTGATTAGCAATATACCAATTAGATAATCTGTTTAGACTGTATAAATCTCTTTAAGCCTATTTTTGTTACCATTCAATATATCATCAGCAATAATCGACATAAGAAGAATAACCCTTCTCATTATTGACAAAAAAATCAAGATCATCAGAAAACCTATGATTATAATAACACCTGCTCAGAGCTGTACCACCGGTTAGATAAAAGGGAGTTTTTAATTTTTTTACGATATTCAGCACTCCATCCTGAAAAGGATATAACTTCTCCCTGTAAAACTTTTCGTACGAATCCATATTTATCCCTGAGATCCTTAAATCGATATCATAATCCCACACGATATGATTCATTATAGAAATTATTGATTTTTTATCGAGATCTACCATAATTTTATCCCATGAAACCACAACCTGGAATTAGACTATTTTTTTCCATATCATTGTCAAGTTAAATAGCTAAAATCCACAAAGATGTCCATCCCAGCATCAAAAATAAAATACATACTCAAGAGCCACACCAATCACAGTTCCCAGGGACCTGTCTTGTGAGATTAAGGGAATATAATACCCCCGGACTCCAACAGTGTCCTTTTTCCCAATACCGTCATACGATATCCCTAAAAGCAGGCTTACCATGGGTCCGCCAGCCCAAAAATCATCTCCCCGGTTGTTAAGATCGGAGTTATAATCCGGTCCGTAATGGACGCTTCCTCCCAGTCCGGGCCCCAGGATTAGCAGGACATCCTCTTCAATGGGAAAGCCGAATTCGAGCGTGAATTGGGGTTCAAACTGGAGCATTTTAAACAGGGCTCCAAATAGTATTGGCCGTAATACGGGAAGCGCGAAGGAAAGAGCCATAGATTCGCTGAAATGGTATTTTATATTAAACTGAATATCGGCTGCGGGGCCTCCTTTTTTTCCTGCTGCTGTTGCCACGCACATACGCAAATTATCGTACCGGCCGCCAAACATCAGACCCGGCCCCAGGTAGAGCTTTCCCTTTTCAGAAGCATACAGGTCTGCAAGGTTTCCCACCAGTGTCAATAAAACAAGTGTCAAAACTATCTTCTTCATTATCGCAGCTCCCCCATCCCCATTGAATATCCTATATTGTGTCTGCAAAACAAGCAAAATTGCAAGTAATTTTTCTCTTCAACCAGGAGCTGACATTTTCCAAAAAACTGCTTGAAAAATGGGAAAATGATTCTATCCTGTTATTAGAATGCAAAAATATATAAATATAATAAAACAGAAAATCACCGGATCAATACCGGGAAGATCCCGCATACGCATGCCCCTTATTTTTGTGCTTCTTTGTTCCTGTTTGATCCTTTCTCTCCCTGAAAAGGGTATCTCAACCGAAACTGTTTCAATAAAGAAAAAACCGCGCAGCTCAACAGAAGAACTGCTTACCGGTTCCTGGGAACGGCCTCTTTCCCACATCTCTTTTCTGGAAAACAAGCGCTTTATTGAATATTACCGAAACAGGGCGGCACGGAACATCAATTATGCCGAAGGAAAATGGCACTACAACAAAAGAAAGAAAAAAATTACTCTGCGCTACGGAACCCGGCATTCCCATTCACGCAATCCTGTGGTACCCCTTACTATCAAAAGAATTACTCCCCTGCTTATGCAGTGTTTTTTTGGAAAATCCGCTTACCGGAGCCGTACCTATGTAAAGATCAAAGACCGGCATATTTCCGCTCCCGCCGGAACGGTTCTGAGAAGCAGGCCCGGCAGTGCAACCCAAGAACTGTTAACGATCCCTTTAAACGGTCCCGTTTATTTTCTTGGAGAGGAAGTTACTACTACGGAAATTAAAAAAGAACGAATTAAGCTGGACATTCCGGAGAAAACAGACGAAACGGCTAAAAAAAGCAATACGGCTGATAAAAAAACCGGTAAAAAAAACGCGGACAACAAGGACAAAACCGCTAAAACAGATAAAAAAAACAATACGGCTGATAAAAAAACTGACCCTAAAAAAACAGAAGAGAGCGCGCCAAAAAAAATAACATTCAAAACAATAGAGATCGCCACCAAAAAAGACTGGGTATACGTTCAATGGAACGACCTCAAAGGATGGATTCTCAAAAAAGACCTCTCCAAAAGAGGCTCCCCCGTACACGACTCCCTGCGATATACTATTGCCGCGGGAGACAGGAAAAAACTCAGAACCCTTCTCCGGACGGATGCCGGTCCGGACGAAAAGATCGCTGTTCCCTTCCGGAAAAGCCCGGTCCCTCTTCTTATATGGGCAACGGAAAACAGGCAGTTTGATATAATAGAACTCCTGTTAAAAAAAGGAGCGCGAATAAACCGGCGCACTTCGGAAGGGGAAACCGCCCTCTTTATTTCAGCAGGAAAAAATATTCCAACGCGAATAACGCGTCTCCTGCTTGAACATAAAGCCGATACATCCATAGGAAATAGCGAGCAAACCACTCCCCTTATTGCTGCGGCAATGAGCGGCAATGAAAAAAAAATACGGCTCCTGGTGGAACAGGGAGCCAATGTAAACAGCCGGGACAGGGAAGGACGCATCCCCCTGGAATTTCTATTAAAACGGTCAACTGACCTTGAATTACTAAAGCTGCTGCTTAAAAAAGGGGCAAATCCCTTAATCCCGGGATCGGGGAACAAGCCCATTCTCACGGCTATGGCACTGAAAAAAAACGCTCCTTTAACCCGGCTTCTTAAAGACTATGGCGCGGATAGTTCCGCGCAGGAATCGAGTAAAAAAGAACACCCCCTTTTCCAGGCAATAAAAAATAACCGGATCAGTACCGTGAACATTCTCACCAAAATGGAACCGGGAATTAATACCATACAGGACCACAAAGGCTGGAGCGTTCTTCATCACGCCGTACGCTACGACAGGAAAAAAATGGTATCACTGCTCCTGGAACGGGGAAGCGATATATCCCTGCGAGATAAAAAAGGCTGGACCCCGCTTCATACAGCTGCTTTCCGGAATTCTCTCAGTTCTGCCCGGCTCCTTCTACAAAAAGGAGCAGCCGTAAACGCCAGGGACATCTACGGAAGAACTCCCCTTCATGAAACAGCAACAGGGGCCTTTGCCCGGCTGCTCATATCAAAGGGAGCCAGAGTGGACGTGTCCGATAAGCAGGGAAACACTCCGCTCCATGCCGCGGCAATACGGGATCTTAACTCCATGGCAGCCGCCCTGCTAACGGGCCGGGCATCGGTGAACCGGCAAAACAGCTCCGGGTTTACCCCGGCAAACAATGCCGCCTATTATAACAGTATCAATGTTCTTAAACTGCTTATGGCTCATAACGCGGATATGTATATACCCGACACCTACAACAGGATGACCCCGCTGCACTGGGCAATAGCAAAACAGTACACGGAAAGTATCGACATCCTTATTGAGCATGGTTATTTTCACCGGGCAAATTACCGGCCAACAGGGGTTATTATTTTAAAAAGGATACTGGTAAAGGGTGATTTTAAATTAGCAGACCGCTTGCTCAAAAGCGGTGCCGATATAAACGAAAAAGATGAAAGCGGAAGAACGCTCCTGGAAATATTCAAACCCGGCGGGGGCAGCAACGGCATCTCCCACACTGTTCAGGGCGACATCCTGAAATTCCTTATTGAACACGGTGCTGAAGAGCGTCCCCGGAGCGCGATCAAAGCGCTGGAACAAGCGCCAATGGAACGGGATGTGCAAGAACGAATATATGAAGAAAAAGCTATGGAAGAGCAAATCATTGACAATAACGAAGCGGAAAAACAGGACAGTGAAAAAAATGATGTATATTATGACAATAAAGAATATAGCCCACCCTATAATGACCCCGGTGATTTTGACTATGAAGATGACCCGGAAGATTTTTGATATAAATTGTATTGCGAGCTGCATCTGGCCCCGTGATCGCGTCTTAATATAAGGTATATCAAGCCGGAAGAAACTGTGTTGATACCGGGGTCTGTTTTGCGAAGATGCTCCGGCAAGGGTCTGGTTCTGAGAGACGTTGCAGTGCAACGCCTTTACTGGCTGGTTTCTGGCCAGGGCTATGGAGACTCTGAGGAGGGATGCGACTCCAGCGAGGGGATCGGTGTTTTTTTGGCTCTGTGGTGTTGACCCGGGACAAATCTCCGGAAACCAACCCGTAAAGACGTTGCACGCAACGTCTCTCTTCCCGGAAAACAGGCCCTGTTTAAAAAGAGTTTCTTGAGAGCAACTCCCCCGTTTATCGTACTGCGTATGCGCCTTTTGCGGAGTTTTTCTTTGCCATCCGTTCAAGGGCGATTATTCTTTTATTCATGGTTTGAAGCGAGGTTATCTCTTTCTTTAAGCGGTCGTTTTCCTGCTTCATTTCTTTTACTGCTTCAACGAGTACGGCAGTCATTTTGCTGTAAGAAACTGTTTTGTAGCCATCTTTGGTAGTATGAACCATTTCGGGAAAAAGTTTTTCCACATCCTGGGCAATGAAGCCTATATCTCTTTTAGTTGAAAATCCTCTGTCTTTAAACTCATGGGTCCGCCAGTTGTACCGTACTCCCTGGAGGGACATAAGCTTTTGTAAGGACCCGGAAAGCGGGGTTATATCTTTTTTGAAACGGACATCGGAGTAAAGCGCGTATTGATTCGCGTAAACTACTCCGGTTGAACTTACCGTAAGCCTGTCTCCTACCGATCCCTGGTGTATGGCAAAATCTCCGTCATTATTTGCCGACATAAACCAGGCAGTACCACCCGTTATATCCTGTATCTGTATCCGTGTGTCAAAATCCGTATCACTATATTTTTCACCAATAAACCTGGCAACACAGCCGTCATAATTTTCAACAGCAAGTTTACATTTTTGCACGTCATACGGAGAAACCGTCCCAATTCCCACACTCCCGTGTTCATTGTCAAGCGTCATGAGCATGGTTCCATCGGTTCCGGCACTATTTAACGCTCTAAAAAAAGTCTTGTTGCCGGGGTCCAGGTATATATTAAACCGGCTATACTCAGCATCAAAATCGGCCCTTGTCGCTTCCAACATAAACTCAGCAGCCTCTCCCGATACATGCAGAGTCCTTTCGGGATTGGTTGTTCCCACACCAACATGTCCGCTCTCATTATTCAATGTCATCATCACTTTTCCGTCCGTTCCGGCACTGTTGAGCGCTCTAAAATTTGTTGTTTGAAACAAAGGGTCCAAAAAGATATTGAATCGTCTATACTCAGCATCAAATCCCGACCTGGTATCCTCTATCAAAAATTCACTGTTCTCTCCGGATAAATGCAGGCTTCTCTGAGGACTAACTGTGCCAATACCAACCAGACCGGTAAACAAATTTTTATTATCATTGATAGACTGGATGTCATTTGTTATATCACTAATATCAGAGTCAATGGCCGTATCTTTTGTCTGCAAAGTACTGATATTTCCGTCAAGAGCCGTATCTTTAGCCTGTAACGTACTGATATTTCCGTCAAGAGCCGTATCTTTAGCCTGCAAAGTACTGATATTTCCGTCAAGGGCTGTATCTTTAGCCTGCAAAGTACTGATATTTCCGTCAAGGGCTGTATCTTTTGCCTGCAAATCCGTTATATCAATCTCATTCTGATCAACAGTATCACTCAAGGATCCCACGGAAGTGGTTTGACTTGAGTTTAAATTATATATGATTTCTTCCTGCGCTGTAACAGAAGTTCCCAGGCTGCTGAGATCTTCCTGCAGTGTGTCAATATCACTATACAGATCTGAAAAACTAAAACCACCATCAGAGCTTCCTGATGAGCCTTCGGAACTGCTTCCGCTTTCAAGACCGGCTTCACAACCGGAAAAAGCCAGAACCGAACTCATTATTACACTTAAAAACCCGGTATAAAATAATCTTTTCATTTTTTCCCCCATCTTTTTATATTTTAATTAAATATAATATACTCATCCGGGAGCCGGACGGCAATAGAGAGGGAATGAATGCTAGGTGGGGGGGAATGAACAACAGTATTTTTTGAAAAAACCCGGCTTCACCATTCGTGAAGCCGGGTGTAAATTTTCTTATTAACCTTATTTAAGCCTTATTTAAGCCTTTTAACGGCAACCATGGTAACATCATCGGCAAAATCATATTCTCTAAGGGAGTCAAGAATTCCCGTCCTGATCTCTTCAGCTGATCCCTTTCCAAGCTGCTTAAAGGTCTCTACCAGTTGATCATCACCATACATTTCCATTTCAGGGTTTCTCTCATCTTTAACAGACCCTCGCAGCCATGCTTCGGTTATACCATCAGTATAGAGCAGCATTGCATCACCCGGCCTCATGGTAAGACTATCGTTTGTAAGCATATCGGAAATATCATCAATCAGGCCAATCCACATACCATTGGTTTCACACTGGTCCACTTCGCCCGTTTCTGCCCGATAAATAAGAATATCCTGGTGCAGCCCGGAATAAATGAATTCTCCATCCTCTTTCAGGGCCAGAACCGTCATTGTCATATACTTGCTTTCTCCAAGCTGCTTGATATTCCTCGTTATGGTTTTATTGATAATTGAAAGCACTTCCGAAGGCGGAAGATTCGGATTCTCATCAATGGCTACATGGATCGTCGATTGCGCCATCATCATAATGAGCCCCGCGGGTACGCCATGACCGGAAACGTCTCCAATAACAAGCCAGTCCCTGTCCCCCGCATTAATAACATCATAGTAGTCGCCGCCAACTTCATCGGCTGTATCCATACTTGCCGCGACTTCATAGTTTTCCATTACCGGTTCCTGTGGCACCAGAACGGTCTGTATCTTTTTAGCGAGCTGCATTTCTCCCCATAGCGCGTCCCTGGTTTCCCGAAGTTCCGCAGTTCTCTCTTCAACTTTCTGCTCCAGGCTGGCGTATAACCTGGCATTGTCGATTGAGACTGCCGCCTGTGAAGATATTATTGACAGCAATTGCATTCTTCCGGGCGTAAAGGCTCCTACAGTCAGATCGTTTTCGATATAAAGAATACCGGACATTTCTCCCTGGTCAAGAATTGGTCCGCAGAGAATCGATTTGGGTTTAATCCTTTTTATATATGGATCGGAACCGAACATCGGGTCATTCATCGCGTCATTAAGAAGTATTTCTTTTTTACTCCTGGCAACATAATTGATAATAGATTCGGGGATTTCCTCAGCAGAAACAGGAATTGATTCCATGACTCTTACCGTATCACTTTCGACATCTCCTTTTGCCTCAATCAAAAGAGTGCCATTATTTTCAAGCAGCAGCATCCCTTTTTGAGCGCCGGCGTTTTCAATAGCAAGTCGAATCATTTTTTCAAGAAGTTTGGAAAGTACGATCTCCCCGGCGATGGCCTGGGAGGCTTTTACTATCGTTGAAAGGTCAAGGAATTCCGATTTGGTTGTGGTAACAGCTCCGCTCGTGGTGACTGACGTGACTGTGGTTGCATCCGAATTTAATGACGGCTGACGAACTTCCATTTTGATCAGCTGCTCATATGTATCCTCAAGATACCGAAGTTTTGGTGCCGCTCCCCAACTTCGAAAACAGTAGTATGCTTCTGTCATATATTTACTTGCTTTTTCATCATCATCCTGGTCAATATAGAATTTTGCTGCGCATTCGTTTGCGACAGCCTCTTCCTGGATAAAACTATTCTTGTTGGCCACTTTAATTGCTTCATCATAAAGTTTAGCCGCCTCTTTTGTTTTCCCTTTTAATTGAGCTAATTCTGCTGATAGTAATTTATATTTATGGAGATAATTATATTTATTAGCGTCTCCCCATTTTTTAAACTTCTTCAGAATTTCATTGATTTTTTTTAAGTTCTTATTTTTCTCATTTTTATCGACAGTGGAATGAACAACAAATAAAGAGAGAGCATAATAAAAATAATATACCGGGAAATATTGCAATCCCAGTATCCCTTCTATATACTCTTCTCCTTTCTTCGCGAACTCCAGTGCGGTTTCCGGTTCATCCTGCAAAAAACATAAAATGGTCTTTGCGGTATAAAAAAGCCCCAACCCGTTTAAATCATTTGCGTTTGAGAACAACTTTAACGCTTCATCTTCATCAAAAGTTTCGCTTTTCATAACAATCCGATCTTCAGATTGGCCTAATAAATTCAATGCGACATGCTTCCAGAGAAGAAAACTCGTATTCTGCTGCTTTAACTTCATTATATTTTTGGTACATTCCTCAAAGATTTTTTCAACTTTTTTCAAGTTGTCCCCACATAAAAAATGTCCGGCAGGATAATGAAGATACATCCAGCTTGCTGTTAAAAAATCACCCGCATCTAAAGAACATTGAATACCTTTTTTATAATATTTTATATTATTTTTTAGTGGTTCTTTTAAATGAAAAAGAAAAGTGCTCGTGTTATATACTTTTCCTTGAATGGATTTAATATCGAATTTTTCTGCAATTTTTAAGGCTAGTTTCGCGAATTTATATCCACTATCAAAATCGCCAAGTATCCATGCAAGTATAATTGCATAACCGGCATAAATAATGGCGGCAGTTGCCGCATTACCTTCTTTAAGGAGCATATTTACTCCTCTCATAACTGTCACTCCCAATAAATTCGGAAATGCAAAGTAAGAAACCTCCCCACATCGAACAATCAGGTCCATTATTGCAATTTTCTTTGAATCTGTTATATCTGGTGAATTAAATATATCTTCGATTTTTTTATTAAGCATTTTAATTTTTGCTTTTATAATTGCAGGAAGAGCCGACAACTCTCCGGGATTTTTCGGTAATTTAACTCCTAACTCTTCAAGCACTTTCAAAATTACTTCTAACTCTTTATCATATTCAAGCCTGGAATGATAATATTCAATTTCAAGAATATAGATTTTAAATTTATCCATAAGGCTTTTTGCGTTTTCGAGTACCTCTTCACACAATGTTTTCGCTTCTTGAAAATTCGTTACCAGGTATTCCGCCTCTGCCAGTTCAGTATAAAATAAAAGAGTTATATCATAATCAGTTTCCCATGAATTCTCCGGCAACAACTCTCTACCATTTTTCAAGAATTCCAGAGCAGCAAAATAGGCCGAAGAAGCCCTGGCTTTCTGTGCAGCATCAATGTTCAATTCCAGAAGTTCTCTCCTGTTAGCCGGTTCAACTAATTCCCTGGCATAATTCAACTGGCTTACAATGTCAAAAATCCTATCTTCAACTGCATTTTCTTGTTTCGCCTGGCTTAATAATAGTTTTCCGATTTTATAATGAATTTTTTCTCGTTCACTTTCATCAAACAATGAATATACAGCCGCTAATATCTTTTCATGTACAAATTTTATATTATCGTCTGACTTCATAACGATTCCTTCATTGACAGCATCTTTCAAGTCATCAATGATTTCATCTTTTTCTTTTTCTTCATCTGTTAAAAGCAAAAGTATATCCAGAGAAAATTTAACCCCTATACAGGCTGCTATTTTTATAATATTTAAGGTTACTTCCGGGAGTCTCTTAATTTTGTCGGCCATTAGTTCAATTACATTGTCTGTAATTCCTGCATGTTTTATTTTTTCCAGATCCCATGTCCATTCCTCTTTAAATTCGATCAACCCATCACTGTATAAGGTTTTTAAAAATTCCGTTACAAAAAAAGGATTGCCATTTGTTTTCTGGTGAATAAGACCTGCAAAGGTTTCTGTTTTTGATACGTCACAATGCAGCGAATCCGACAATAACTGGTTTATATCTTCTTTCGCAAGAGATGCGACAGTGTTATCCTCCCATACTTCCCCTTCTGTTTTCAAATTTTTTAGCATTTCCAGAAGTGGATGCCCTATTTCAACCTCATTATCACGGTATGCCCCAATAAATAATAAATAATTCAAATCAGGATTAGTTAACAAAACTTCTAACAGCTGCAAACTTGCGCTATCAATCCATTGCAAATCATCAAGAAATAAAACGAGCGGATGGTTTTTTGTTGCAAAAATCTTGATAAAACCAAGAAAAACCATATTGAACCTGTTCAGCATTTCAGCTGCGGGCAAATCCTGAACCGGCGGTTGTTCTCCAATTATCAATTCCATTTCCGGAACGATATCAATTATGACCTCACCGTTGTTTCCCACGGCCTTCAAAATTAATTTTTTCCATTTTGATAGTTCTTCTTCATTTTCCGTAAGAAGCTGCTTCGCAAATTCCTGGAATGCCTGGGCTATTGCCGTATAAGGAATATTTTTTTTAAACTGGTCGTATTTTCCTGCGATAAAAAATCCCCGTTTTTCAACAATGGGCTTTTGGACCTCATGTATAAGCGCGGATTTTCCAATACCGGAAGCTCCTTTATAAAACACCAGCTCTCGATACCCGGAAGAAGCCCTATTAAAAACAGTCATTAAGTGTTCTATCTCTTTTTCTCGACCATACAGCTTTTCGAATATCTGGAATTTCCCGGAGATATCTTTTTCTCCAATTTCAAACTCTTCTATTTTTCCCTGATTTTTTAATTGACTATAACATTTCTCCAGGTCATGTATTAATCCATGGGCACCCTGGTATCGATCCTCTGCTGTTTTGGAAAGAAGTTTCATCACTATATCCGACAAGATCAAAGGGATAGCAAGATTGCTTTTATAAGGAGCAACAGGCATAACAGCAATATGACAATGTACTAATTCCATTTGATCCTTTGACGAAAAAGGAACATTGCCCACAAACATTTCATAGAGAGTAATGCCAAATGAATATAGATCGGATCGAAAATCTATTGAGCGATTCATTCTCCCGGTCTGTTCCGGGGAAATATAGGCAAGAGTGCCCTCGAGATTTTCAACATTTACTATAGACTGAGTCTCTCTTTGAACCTCTGCCGCAATACTAAAATCAATGATCTTTACTTCTTTTGTTTCGGTGTTTATTAAAATATTATGAGGTTTGATATCTTTATGAATAACGTTACTTTTATGAATAGCTGCGATGCTCTTTGCAACAGCAATAGCAATTTCAAGCTTTTCTTCAATACCGATCCTTTGTGAATCCAAATAATTAAATAAGGAAATTCCACCAAAATCTTCCATAATAATGATTTTTCGGTGTCCGATAGTTCCGAAAGTATATGGTTTTACAACACCCGGGATTTCAAGTTTTTTAGCAATCTTATATTCATATTGGAACTGCTCCACTTCCTGGTGTGTAGGATGCTCTGTTTTGAGCATTTTTATAACAATAGGTACATCATCTTGTTGTCTTGTTGCTCGATAAACAACTGTTTTTTCACTTTCATAGATCGCATTTTTTACATCATACCCTTTTATCTTTACCATTTGTCTACCCCACTATTAATCAAGATAAGAGTGAATAATCCTTATCCAGATTATTCTAAACTTTATGTGCTGGAAGTCAATAAAATTTGCATAATAAGCAGTCAAAAATTTATTTTTATGCCAGGGATTACATATAACATGGAAAAAAAAATGATTAAATTGAAATTGAGGTCAATACCGTCAAGTCAAAAAAAACTATTGACAAATTAAATTTTTATAGTGACATTACCACGCTCTTCCCTGGTATTGTTTTAATTTACCTCGAATTTCCCAGGCAGATTCCGGGCAGAGTTCATTGCAGCACAAACATTTGATACATTTCTTCTTTTCAATACCGGGATATTTATCATCCTGAACTGTCATAGCTTCTGTTGGACACCCTGCGACACAAATATAACAACGAGAGCATAAATCCTTTTTGAGCCTTAACTTACTGCGCAACAAGGCTCCAAACAATATAAAGTTTACCAATCTACCTATAAATTTAAAATTCTGGATAGCGGCGGGTATGTTAAATGGAAGATCCTGGGGAACTGAGCCAATTATATCAATATCATTATAATTAAGAGATCCCATACCATGTTTTTTTAAATGGACCAGGTGATGAACCTTGTCTGGCGGGAAGCCCATTATTTTACACATAACAGTGTCCAGGGCTACTGCATTCGTAGAAGCCAAAATTTTCCCAACCGGTTTTGGATCTCCTCCCGAAGGCCCGTTTCCTTCCTGTGCTACGATGGCATCAAGAATTGACAAATCGGGAGGACGAATCATAAAAATATCAGACAGGACTTCACCAAAATCATCAACTTTTGCAGCGACAGCATGGCACCTGCTTTTATGATTTCCGGCAACTATCCCAAACATATTTTTAACTGCTCCCGTGACAACAGTTAAACTATGTGTTTTCATTTTTGGAACGTTTATTAAAATATCGGATTCAAGCATATCTTTTGAAACCCATGTTGAATCCATAAATCTTGACTGTACCGGGACTTCAATAGAATTTTTTGTAACATCCACGAACGCGCCATCGGAAGCTTCTTCAATTTCTGTCATCGTTATTACTCTTTGTATAAGCCCTCTCCCCCCAACACCTGAGTTGTCTCCAACTTTTACCAATGCTCCTGCTTTCCGAAAAAATTTCACCAGGGCGCGAATAACCGCAGGATGCGTTGTCGCGTGATTCTCCGGCAAAAAAAGCCCCAGTATATTTGGTTTGATAAATACGGTTTTTTTTGATAGATTTTTGTACCACTCATTCAACTCCAGAGAATCAATCATTGCAGGAAGGATCTCGTAAATATTTTCATAGGCTGCGTCCGCAATAAAAACTTTTTCTTTATTTATCATAACTCTGTTCCATTATTTTCAAGAATCAACATCTCTTTTTTTTATAAAGTTATAAAGTAATTAACGATACAACAAACATCCCCTTTCGTCAATTAAAATTTACACAAACATATGCAAAACAACTTCATTTTTGATAAATAATCACTATACTAAATATTTACAAAATTTATTTTCCTGTTGAGAATTTTTTCAATACTTTCCTTATCCAGGTTTGGCTTTTGATCGGCAGGCGCGTCAAGTTGCCCCATTTTTATGTATTGCGACAAATAGGTCTCAACGAGATTTATATCCATTTTAGGACA
>JAAENB010000057.1 GCA_024224995.1 bacterium
GGGCGCAAGAGTTTTTGGAAAGGCCCTGTACCTTTGTGGGTTTTGAAACCTTTTTCCATCATCTTCTTCCCCCTCGGGGGGATAGGGGGGATGGTGCCCCCTAAGGGGGAAAGGGGGCAAGCAAAAAGAGTTTCTTGAGAGAGAAAAGAGGAGGAATCCTTTCTAATGAAAGAAAGTGAGCTTATATTTGGTCTTATGGCAACTTTTGGCAAAGCGGAATATTCCATTGCCGATCTTAATCATCTTATTGCTCCGTTTAATATAAACGAAGCCTGTTTGCGTACCAATTTATCGCGGATGTCCGCGAAAGGGATCATAAAAAAGCTAAAACAGGATGGAAAAAAGGTCTTTTATGGTTTTGACAGAAGCGGAGAGTCTATAAAATCAAATGTTGCCAGGGGCTTTTATTCTTTAGGCTGGAGCTCATGGGATAACAGCTGGTGGGGGATACTTTTCTCTGTTCCCAATATTGAAAAATCGAAACGATACGATATCCGCAAAAAACTTTCGGAATACCGGTTTGCTTCTCTTTATCCCGGATTCTGGATCAGGCCCTTAAATCCGGCAGAAAACCTGGAAACGTCTCTTGCCGATATTTTTCACAATGATCATTGCAAGGCTATCAGGTTTTCTCATTTTGATGATATTTCTACAGCTGAGGTTTCTTCATTATGGAAATTGGATGATATCAACAAGCAATTTGAATATGGTCTCACTCTTATAGAAGAAAAACGAAGCAGAATGCACAATTTCAACCCGGAGCAGGCTCTGGTTGAAAAAATGATCGTTGGTGATACTATCGTCAATATTCTTTTTAGCGATCCCCTTCTCCCCGGTCAATTTTTACCCAATAACTGGAAAGGAGAACCATTAAAAAAAGAATTCTTTTCATGGAACAAGGAAATAACCGAAATTTCACGGGCGTATTGGAGTAAGGTGATCTAAAACCGCCTCAGCGGCAAAAAACTTTAAACTTTGAACTTTAAACTATCTTTTCTTATGGAGGGAAAAATGAAGGATAATAATTCTACACCGGGGGACCGGAATTTAATTGCCTATTGCGGACTCTATTGTGGAGACTGTTTTGGGTATAAAGGGGTCATTGCCGACCTGGCCCGTGACCTGAGAAAGGAGCTTCGAGCGGCAAAATTCGCGAGAACTGCCGAATTTATGGCTACTTTTCCGTTTTTTAAAGTCTTTAAAAATTACAATGAGGCATACGCGGTAATGGGACAGCTGGTAAAACTTCGCTGCAAAAAAGCCTGCAAAGGAGGCGGCGGGCCTCCCTTTTGTAAAATGAAGAAATGCTGTCAAAAGAAGGGTTTTGAAGGCTGCTGGGAATGTGATGGTTTCGAAACCTGCAAAAAACTCGATTTTTTAAAGCCGTCCCATGACGACGCGCATATTAAAAATCTCAAAAAACTGAGAAAACAGGGTGTTGATAAATTTCTCAAAGGGAAAAGGCACTGGTGATACTTCTTGACATAATTGTACCGGTCATGCATTATTTGGAAAAACTAAAACCATAAAACCAGGGCCGGACAATTATCTCAGTCTCAGAGGAGAATATAATGAAGTATTTTAAGCTTTTTACGAAACTGTTTATTACACTCTTTTTGATAAACACAGTAACAGGGGTTTCCGCTAAAACCTTTACCATCATTCATACGAATGATATGCATTCACATCTTTTAGGGTTCTCCCCTAATATCGACTACACTCCCAAAATAACCGGGAACGATAAAACCCTGGGCGGTTGGGCCAGAACAACTACCCTGATAAAAGATGTAAAAAAAAGAAGGAAAAACCCTGTACTGGTTCTTGATGCCGGTGATTTTCTCATGGGCTCCCTGTTTCATATGATATCCCGGGAAGAGGCTGCTGAGCTGCATCTCATGCAAAAAATGGGATATGACGCTGTTGCCCTTGGGAACCATGAATTTGACCTGAAACCCTCAAATCTCGCGAAAATACTTACAACAGCTCACAACAAAAAAGCTATGCCCAATGTGCTGCTCTCAAATGCTATTTTTAGCAAAGAAAGCAAGAAAGATGACTCCCTGGAAGATGTTTTTAAGAAAAATATTCTTAAATCATATGTTGTGCTTGAACGTGAGGGGGTTCGAATTGGCATTTTTAGCGTTATCGGAAAAAGTGCCTCCGGAGTTGCCCCATATGCCAACCCGGTAAAATTCGAAGATATTGCCGTTTCCGCGAAAAAAATGGTTAAACTTCTGCGGGAGCAGGAAAAAGCAGAGATGATAATCTGTCTTTCCCACAGCGGTCTCTGGGAACACAAGATCCTTGCTAAAGATATGCTGCGCTTTACAGATGTTGACCGGCCTGAAAGAGATGAACTCTACGAAGATGAAGACCTTGCGAAAAAAGTAAACGGAATTGATATCATAATAAGCGGTCATACCCATACAAAAGCTGAAAAACCGGTGATTATCAATGATACCATCATTGTTCAGTCAGGTTCATATAGCAAGTATGTGGGACTTCTTGATTTTACCTTCATCAATAAAAAGGTTAAACTTAAAGAATATAAACTTGTTAATATTGATGACTCAATAAAAGGTGACCTTGAAATTATTGGGCTTACCAATTTATATGTCGACAAGGTAAATATAAATGTACTGAATCCTGTCGATTTCAGTTTTTTTCAGACCATCGCGAAAACAGATTTTGACCTTGTAATAGAACAGGATGAGTCTAACCTGGGAAACCTTATTACCGATTCCATTCGATGGTCGGTCAACAAATATGACTCCGATCCGAAAGATCCCACCACAAGGGTTGATATTGCTGTTGAATCATACGGCCTTATCCGGGACTCTGTTCTAAAAGGAGAAACCGGAAAAATTGCCGTATGTGACCTTTTCAGGGCTTTACCCCTGGGGATCGGTGCCGATGATACCATGGGATATCCTATTGTTTCCTGTTATTTTACCGCGGAAGAAATAAAAAAATGTCTTGAGGTCATTACCACTGTCTACCCCTTAGAGGGTTCGGACTATTTTCTCCAGATATCCGGGGTTAAATTTACCTATAATCCAAACAGGGTTATGTTCGACAGGGTTACGGGTATCTGGCTTGGTGATGATAAAAAGGGATATACGGTTCTTGATTACTCCGGTTCAAATAAGAAACTTTACCGGGTTGCGGCAAATCTTTATAACACTACATTCCTGAAGGTTATTGGCGACTTTACCATGGATATCCTGACGATTGTTCCCAAGGACAAAAACGGTAAACCAATAGAAGATCTGGACAATTTTCGTGTCGATATCGATAAAAACAAAGAAGGAATCCAGGAATTAAAAGAATGGGTTGGAATGCTGGAATATGTTCAAAGTTTCCAGGATACGGACGGCGACGGAATCACCGACATTCCGGGAAAATATAAAGACAAGCTGGGACGTATTGTGAGCCAGCCGAGCTGGAGTCCTGTAGCGCTCCTCTCCGGCGGGAACTGGCTTACGTGGTCCGCGTTTTTTATTATTGTTATTGTTTGCCCATTACTGCTTATTATGCTCTATAAATTAACCAGGCGTATTTTCAGGAAGATCAGGGGATAATTTTTCGCCGCCCGTTGGGCGGCAAAAAATTTCAATGAATATACTCAAGCAGCATATCGCGCTGCCGCAATTTGGATTTTAGCGTAGTTATTAAATGAACATTGTTGATTATTTTTATGATATGCCGGTTCGGGTCTCTTTGCAAGTCAACCTCTGCCGCGCTCTTGTAAAAAACAACCTCCATTCTATTGTTAACCTTTCTTAATTTACAAAAGACCATAACCTGCGGTTTCAGGAAATCATTCCCTCCGTAATCCTTAACCAGGGCTATCTCCTCGGAATTTAGTTTACAAAAATCGCTCCGGGCGTAAAATGCCTGGGTATTATTAAGCATTGGTCCCAGTATATTAATGAAATTACTTACCATTTTATAATCAAACTGGTTATCAATAAGGTTTACCAGCATTTTTAAGGAATTGGCCGGTGAAACAGCCTCCCTGTATGGCCTTTTTGTAGTAAAGGCATCATAAATATCACAGGCTGCCACAAGTTTTGGCGCGGAAGGCAAATTCTGATAGGGAAGGCTATAATATCCCTGGTCATTAAATTTCTCATGATGAAATAACACTGTTTGCAATACAACAGGACTCAAATTTGTCAATTTTGACAATATTTCATACCCAAGCTGCGGATGCCGTTTGATAATCTGCATTTCGGAAATATCGTATTTTCCCCGTTTATTCAGGAGCTGTTTGTCTATTTTCATCTCACCAATATCGATTAAATACGCTCCAAGGGCGATATTCTTTATATCTTCCTGATCGTATTTTCCCAGTTTTTTCGCAAAAATTGCCGCGAGAATACCTACATTTACGGAATGTTGATACAAATACTCCTCATAAGATCTCAATTTCTCCAAAAAATCTATTATTTTCACTTCAGAACGGTTCAAATCCATGACCATATCTTCAATAATAGTCTCAGCACTATGAAATGACTCTCTGCTTAGTTTCTGCGTGTGGGATATTTCATCCATGATATTTTTCGATACATTAATTGCCTTTTCCACCCGCTCCGGAGAAATATAGGCTTTCATATCGGCTTTATCATAATATACAATGGTTCCGTGGATTTTCTTAATTTCTTCAATTTTTTCGGGTGTTAAAAGCACCCGGCCTTCTACAATTTTAACACCTTCTTCGGTATAAAGGGGATAAACCAGGGTCTTGTTAGAATTAAGATATTCAAGATCGACTTTTATTCTTGTCTCCATCAAGCTCATTCCTTTTCAGACATAGTTTTTATTCAAAACTCCCTGCTGATACATATAACATATATTAATTCAGGGCAAGGTCCAAATAAAATACACAATATTTTTATATATCAACTATTCAAAAGTATAGCGCTAAATACTTGCTTTCTCCTGTTTCTTCCATTCAACAACGGTCGCCATTGCCAGAACAATTGCGTCTCCCACCAGGGGCGCTGTGGCATACCGTCTTTTCCCGCCGCTCTGTATCGTAAACCCGGCTATTTCCGAGGTTAATAAAAAACTGTCGAGAAGTTCCGTATCTTTTGTAAACCGGGCTCCCGCGATACTAAAGCCCGTTCCCGAAGGTGAAAGCCCAAATATTAAGGGGCCCGAGTCTACATCTCCCCAGGAGTGTTTATTCCCGGGCCATTCCCTGACCCCGGTTACTCCGGGACAAAGCCGCTTTACCAGGTGTTTCTTAACCAGGGCAAATTCCCGCGAAGCAAAATCTTTATCAGCATAAAAAAGGAAAAAACAAGCCCAGCCGGAGCCGCTTCCCCTGCTTCCCTGCGTTATCTTCCCTTCCATTGAAAGCCGGAACGCAAGGAGTCCTGTTTCCGGGTCCCGGTGGTTTTTATCCGCGTATTCAAGCCATTGGGCCACTGCACTGTTTCGGCCTGTTTTATACAGGCGCTCGTGTAGAGCCAGGGATGCCACTACCACGGTATTATCCATAACATAGATCTCTCCGGGATAGGTTTCCGCGTTGAAAAAAGATTTTGCCGTTATCCTTCGGGCAAGGGAGCTTGTAATGGAATCAAAAAGCTCTTTATACTCAGGGTCATCTCCACCCAGGTAATGATACGCTGCCAGCATCATATTCAGGTGTGCCAGGTATCCAATATGGCCGTTGGGCCCATCCAGGCTTTCCAGGGGATCTTCATGCCACAGGTCTTTATCGAACTGGCGAAACTCCGGTTTCACAAACCGGTTTATTAGAATGTTTATTACTTTAAGTGATTCTTTCCTGGTTTCGGGATATATAAAGGCAAGGTTGGCCAGGGCTATTGATGTCATGGAAAAAGTTCCAACTGCCCATTCTCCTTGAAACTGAGAACCAAGCCCCAGGGGCATATCATCCAGTCCCATTGTATTGGAATAGACGCGATCTATAAGATACGCCCTGCGCGCGAGAAAATCATTTTTAGCAAGGTTATCGATCTGCTCATCTCCCCGTACCCGGAAAATGCAGACCCAGATAATTTTAATAATAACCAGGGCTATGATTATCAGCAAAATGCCTTGAACTATCCTTTTTAAAACACGTCCACAAGATTTAAGAAAAGGTTTTGACATCGTATACTCCACAGAAAATATAACTCCAATTCTACCAGGGGAAACTTAATTGAGGTTCGTCATTTTGTTGACCATATGGAGGATAAAAGACTCCAATTATAATAAACGGATTCTTAGCCATAAAATGGTATTGTCTGGTTGTGCCTAGAAAAAAATAAAGATCTTTTGTTTTTGCAAAATTATCAAAGTATTTCTTTTTTACATCCTCACAAGCCAGTTTTTCAGATCCTTTACCTCTTAAACAATTCCAATACAATTGACCTATTTCCCAGTCTTCAATCATTAATTTGATAGTTTTTCCATAGATATCTTCAAATACATATGAAAATTTGTAGGGTAATTTGTTAACGACTTTAAATGGGTTTTCATATTTTTTAAATAAATCAAGTTGATCAAGAGCTTCAACTTTCTTTTTATCCCACTCCCTTGCAGTTGTTTCTACAACAAAATCAATTTTTTTTTTTGGTTTAAAAGTAGCTAACGAGGTACAAATATTTTTATCTTTTGCTTCTAAAATAAGTTTATTCATATCATCATAAACTTTATGAAGGACATATTTTTTTCGTATTTCCCAGCCACCCTTTTTCGGATCAATGAAATCGCAAGGTGTCATCGTTTCATAGTCTTTTACATAATAGCTTTCCGGTCTCGGATCCTTGAGATTTCGTTCAATATCCAGCTCCAACCACTCATATTTTCGATACCGCCTTTCATATTCGAGTTTCCTGAATGGTACCGGGTAAACCCTTATCCATGAAAGATCTTCTCTAAATCCGGCAGTACAGACCAATTCACCATACTTATCTGACAGGGTAGGGTATGTTTTTACGGTTATTAATACTTTTGTTCGCATTTTTCACAAATTTATTATTTTATAGTTCATATTCTTTCTTTCGGATAATATTTTTGCTAACACATACCTGTGGCATTTATTATAATCAAACTCAAAACAAGTTAATGCCACGCGTTTTTTTGTCTGAACTACCTCGTTTAATGATTCAACATGCGAGATTTTTTTATTATAAATTTCAGTGTAATATTCCGCAAATAGTTTTTCGTAATCCAATATCCCATTGATGGGTTTTCGTTTATCAGATTCGATGCCAAGCTGCGGCACATGAAGATATTCAATTCCAAGCTTTTCAATAACGCTTTTTAATTGATTTTTTGAAAATCCGTACTTCATGCTTCTTGCGTTTTTTCTGACATCACAGAGTAAATTAATATTATTCGCAACCAGGCAATTAACATATTCATCTATTGACCGGCTTTCGTAACCAAGAGTAAACAATCCGGGAGAACTATGATCGCATCGAACCTGCTGTAAATCGTCCTCAGTTAAATACTTATACGCTAATTCACTATTAATTGCATAGTAGGGATACTTTGTATAAATATATTCAATTAATGTTGATCCTTTCATGGAACCAAACTTTTCTCTTAAACGGTATAAAGATTGTTGATCTTTACCGGTAAGTTGTGAAAAATAATCAACAGAATCGTTTATTACCCAGGAATCATTGTTAACCAAAATATTATATTTAGTTAATGTACGCTTATCGGCATATGACTGAAACGAAAAACAGCCATATTTATAAGGTACAAAATGATAATACTTTTTATCTGACATTTCATTAAGCAAAAACAAATACTTTTGAAAGTCAATACTTCTTAGCGTTCCGCCAAAATGCTGCAAAAGAGCTAATAATATTTTTCTTCGGTAATACATTATAAAACTTCCCTCTAATTCAAATGTAACCAGGGACAAGAAAATGTCAATTAATTTAGCTTTTAAATTACATAATTCTCAAAAAAGATATCCAAAACAATAAAAAACATTGACGATTGAGATATATTTTTGTATCTTGTATTATAATATCAATCCTATATACGGAGGTTCTGCGGTGAAAAGAAAACAAAAACAAATGGGGAAAAGAAGCCGGTAACAATTATTAGCTCGTTTAAATATCGCTTCTTCCTGCGACCTCCTTCTTCCCCCCATCTATTCATTCAAATAAACAAGTTCGATTCAATTCGATAAATTTAAGCAATTGGTACGTCCTGCGCGTTTTTCCGTAGGGACAGGTATGTTCTTTTAAAAAACTGTCGTTATACCGGGGCTTCTCCTGTAACGGTTTCCGGAGAGAATCTGTGGAAGATTCTTTCTGAAAGCGACGTGACGTCACGTCGCTTTCATGGAAAAGGCCCCGGGTAAGATCCGCTCTGTACCCTTTTGGGTTAGAACCTTTTTTCAGTATCTTCTTCCCCCTCGGGGGGGGAAAGGGGGCAGACAGATCCTGTTCCTTAAGAGAACATAGACACAATTATAAAATATTATTTTAAAAAAGGCAAAACACTTTATGAACGATATACGCAACATTAATACAACCAGCATTATTGCGTCAGCAAAAAGCTGGATAGAAGGACCTGCTGTTGAGCAGTTAAACAAAACAGCAAGTCTTAATGGAATAGTTAAGGCTGTTGGCCTGCCCGATCTGCATCCCGGTAGAGGTATGCCTATTGGCGCGGCTTTCATGACAAAGGATATTATCTATCCTCATATAATCGGCAATGATATTGGCTGCGGCATGAGTCTCTTTGCTTCGGGTATTGCCGAAAGAAAAGCAAAAGTCGATCGGTGGGTTTCAAAACTGGAAACGGTAAAAAGCCTTTCAAAGATCGATGTTCCAAATAACGTTGAGCTTGACTCCTATGGGGATGGGCTGCGGGAAACAAGTTTCAACAACAGGCTTGGGCACATTGGCGGCGGGAATCATTTCGCGGAGTTCCAGACGGTGGAAGAGATCTTTGACGAAGCATGTTTCCGGGATCTGAATCTCGATAAAAAAGAACTCTATCTTCTGGTTCACAGCGGATCGGGCTCGTATGGTAAATACATTATGGACTGGTCCATCAGGAAGTTCAAGTCCCAAAACGGACTCCTTCCGGATTCGGAAGAAGGGCAGCTCTATCTTTCAGAGCATAACAACGCGGTAAAATGGGCCTCGGTAAACAGGCTCCTGGTTGCGCTCAAGCTCCTTGCTTCTTTAAGTTTCAGGAAAAATTTTCTGCGGCTTTGTGTGAACCTGGAGCATAACAGCATCTCCGAAAAGTTTCTGAATAATGAGCGGTTCTTTATTCACCGGAAAGGCGCTGCACCGGCAGACAAAGGCACGATGATCATCCCCGGAAGCAGGGGCAGTCTTTGCTATCTGGTTATGCCGGCAGAGGATACGTCTTCATCGGCCTTTTCTCTTGCTCACGGAGCCGGGAGAAAATGGGAGCGGGGCACCTGCAAAGGCAGGATCTCGGATATGTATAATAAAGATTCTATTCAGCGGACAAAGCTGAAGGGAAGGGTGGTATGCCACGACAAAAAGCTCCTCTTTGAGGAAGCGCCCGAGGCATATAAGAATATCGAAAGGGTGATAGAAGACCTTGAGGACGCGGGGCTTGTTAAAAGGGTCGCTGCTTTTCGGCCGGTTTTGACGTATAAAGGGTAGGCCCTTCGGGGGAGGTGATCGGTGGCCCGGAGGGCAGGGTGATCGGTGACCGGTTAAGAAAGGAGGGATCGGGGGTCAGGGGCCAGGGGTCTATTTTGCGAAGATGCTTCGGGCAAAGGTTTGGTTCTGAGAGACGTTGCAGTGCAACGTCTCAAAAACCAAACCCCGGGCAATGTCCCCTCGCAGGGGTCGCACCCCCGGAAACCGGCCCTGTTTAAAAAGAGTTTCTTGAGAGTGTGGACCCGGCACGGCCGGGAAAAATACGAAAGAAACTGTTTATATACCGGAGCTAATTTCTGTCGGCCCCCCAGCCCCCGGAGGGGGCGCAAGAGTTTTTGGAGATGAGTCAATTTTAGCCCGGGGTTTTAACCCCATGGGGCAGCAGAGCATAACCCCGGATAACATCTTCCGGGAACAGGCCCTGTTTATAGATTAGTTCACCAGGATGATGGGTTTTTCTCATAGCGTGGGGCTTCCAGCCCCTCGTTATGAAGAAAGAGGCCCTGATTTATATCTTAGTTTCTTGAGAGCAGCTGACCCCCAGTTCCTTAAAAGAGAACAGGCTAAAAAACTTCAAACTTTTACTCAGGAGTAAAAACATGTGGATACAACTTAGCGCGGGGAGAGGGCCGGTGGAGTGTTCTCTCGCGGTGAAACTTTTCCTGGAAAAGATTTTGACGCGGGGATGCGGGGAGAATGATATTTCCTTAAGCATCCTGGCGTCTGATCAGGGAGATTATAAAAACACATACCGATCGGTTTTACTATCGGTGAAAGGGAAACATGGGGACATGAATTCCCAACAAAAAGAATTTCTAAAGGGATTTGAAGGGAGTATTCTCTGGATCTGTCAGAGCCCTTTCCGGGTTCATCACAAAAGAAAGAACTGGTTTTTTGATGTAGTTCTTTTTGGCGATATTGATGAGACAGGTAAAAAAAATCTTTTTTCCAAAAAGGACGTTTCTATTGAAACAATGCGGAGTTCCGGCCCGGGCGGGCAGAACGTAAACAAGGTTGAGACCGCAGTGAGGGCAACGCACATTCCTTCGGGGCTAACTGTTGTAGCCAGGGAAGAGCGGACTCAGCACGCGAATAAGCGGTTGGCTTTTGCCCGTCTGGCACGGATGCTTGAAAACATCGATAAAGAAAAAAACGAAGAGAAAAAACAAGAATTATGGTCGCAGCATAACAGCCTTGAAAGAGGGAACCCCGTGAAGACGTATACCGGGGAGCGGTTTAGGTTGAAAGATGCTGTTTAGCTTCTCATTCGCAAGCAGCTTTACAGCGGCTTGCGAATGAGACAGTCTTTCAATAAAAAGTTAAAGAATATTATTCTTTTGCCAGGACCAGATCACTTCTTAATTCCGTAGGGAACCCTTCCGAATCAGTGTCAGACGGGAATCCTCCGCCAGCTAGAACTCCCATGTGTAGAATATTTCCGTTTTCAAGTTTGAAAATTAATTTTTCCAGGTAATCCGTATCACCCGGTTTAATAGCAGTAACAGTTTCCTGGTTGAGCGTAAAATCAGTTACGGTTTCAGATTCATTGTATCGTATTATTTTCTTCGCGCCCTCAACACTTGCAGAATCTCCTGCAACTGAGAATGAGCCCTTCCAGACCCGTGTAGACGTAATGGAACTGCTGCAGTTCGTGTCGCTGGATTCGTAATTTGTGTAAACATTTAAAAATTGATCTCCGGTATAACTTTCACTTATTTTGTAATTTCCAAAACACAATACCCAGGTACCTTCAAAGATAGTTTTTGAATCATCACCGCCATCTTCATCATCAAAACAGCCAATTGGGCAAATCAATAACCCTGCGAATAAAATTAATAGTAGTTTTTTCATTAGACATTACTCCTTATAAATATAATATTACAGCTTTATTTTTCTGCTGTCTCTTATATTTATGCATGTTTCGTGCCATTCCGCATAAAAATATAAAAAAAACTCTTTTTATGGGCTTTATTGATGAAAAAACTGTTTTATTGAATATTATCACTCTATTTAACCCTGATCAGCTCTTCTGTAGAGCTGATCAGGGTTAAATACTGTCAATTTTTAACAACAAATGTCAATTTCTGACACCTCTTGAATTTGAGGCAGCAGTTCCGGCTGTTTTAACCCCCATTCCTCTTCATCAATCTCTCCGCCAATCTTAAAAACAAGCCCCTCCTCTTCCATTTCGATAAAATGATTCTTCAGGGTAAAATATTCCCAGAAGAAATAAAGATTCCGGATAAAAGGATTCATCTTTTTAATAGAACCCGCTTTGTAATAAAGCCCCGTAAGGGTGATATCAGACAGCTTAACTGTCCCCCTTGATTCCAGTTCCTTTAGAACAAGGGCTCTTGTTTTATCGATTTTATCAAGAATATCCGGGAAGATTGAATCATCCTGTTTTTCGAAAAAGGGATCGCAGTGGCTTCCGGCAAGAATAAAATCATCACTATTATAAAGATCTTTAACTTTGTTCACGGATTCCCGGATGTCTTTCAGAGTACAGTACTTGAATCCGTACCAAACGCCAAACCTGTCAAGACCAAGATCACTAACAAAAAGGATCTTTCGTTCTCCAGCCCCGGTATTGATAACAAAGCCGGAGTGGCCCGGAGAATGCCCAGGCAGGTGCAGGGTTTGGATAGAGATATCATTAAAAACAAATCCATCTCCGGGGTCAAATCCTTCAATAGTCCGAACCTCTTTAAAGCCCTGGTAATTATGAATAAAATCTTTCATGGCATCCTGAGCATTAAAATCAAAAGAGCCGCTGCCCTGAAGGAGTTTACTTGAATCTTTTACGAAACTGTCTTCGGGCCTGGGGCAGAGAAGCTGCACATCACGCGATTCCCAGTTATGCAGGTTATTGGCATGATCAACATGCATGTGAGTAACAAAATAAGTATTAATATTACTATTGCCGTGCTCCTTAACAAGGTCATATATTTGATCTATTTCCGGGGCGGAAAAATTGCAATCAATAAGAACGGTTGAAGTGTTCCCAATAATAACAAGGCCGTTGCATTTCCATACCACCGGGGCATCGGACACGGCAAGATAGACTTTATTGGTGAGGTTTGTAAAAGTCAGCATAATTGGTCCTCCTGTTTTAAAATATACCGACTGGTATATTTTGTTGTAAAAAATTTTTAGATCCTCAGAGAATTTTCAATAATCTCTTTTATGTGTTCCACCACCCTTGCGACATATTCTCTATTGCCCGTCAGGTTTGAAAGCATTAAGCCTCCTTCAATAGTGGCAATAAAGATGGTAGCAAATTGGACAGCGTCTGTTTCTTTTTTGATCTCTCCTCTTTTGATGCCTCGTTCCACCAGTTTAACAATATTATTTTCCCAGTCATCAGTAAGCTGAAGCACTTTTTTTTGCAGCAGCGGGTTCCCGTCATCGGAATCTACAGCCGCGTTAAGAATGGGGCACCCGCCATTTTCCGTGATCTCATCAAAATTATCAATATGATATGCCGCAAAAGCTTTAAGCTTATTGCAGGAGTTTTTTTCAGTTTTCACTTTATCAGCTATTTTTTCCGATAAATTGTCATAATTATACGCAAGGGCTTCCAGGGCTATTTCATCCTTATTTTTGAAATTCCCGTATATCGCTCCTTTGGTTAATCCAATGGCGTCAATTATCTCGGAAAGAGAGGTTCCCGCGTATCCGTGTTTATTAAAAATGGGAGCCGCTTTTTCGATAATATACTTTCTTGTTTTTTCTGCTTTATCCATTCCAATATCCTGTTCATATAATATACCGATTGGTATATTAGTTGTCAAGTTTTTCCCGAAAAAAACCTTATTTTTACACAAATTTCTTAAATTTAAAAAAAAACTGTTGTTCATTCCCTCTCAGGTAGCGTTCATTCCCCTTCGCTTGACTATTTAAAAAAAATACGTATATTATACATATAAACAAGCCCACCTGGGTGGTTTTAAACAGTATCTAAAACAGGAGAAAATCATGAAAAAAATGTTAAAATTGACCGTGTGTACAGTATTCGCAGCAACTATAGCCTTTACCGGGTGTGAAGCCGGGCTTTCTCAAAGTGAAAGTTCAAATACAAGCAATGAGTTCAGCTTTTCCGATATGTACGAGAGTATCTCCACGCTGAAAGGAGAAATCGCTGCTTTGAGTTCCTCTAACAGCTCACTACAGGGCTCTATAAACACTCTGGAGGCCAGCCTGCAAAATGAAATTACTCGTTCCACCGACGCGGAGGCTCAACTTCAGACTCAGATTACTGCGTTAAGCCAATTGATTGCACCTGTAGGCGCTGTTATTGCATGGCATAAAAACGCAACAACCGGGATGACCATTCCTGCAGGATGGGTTGAATGCAGCGGCGGAACAGTCGATGACGCCGATAGTCTGCTTAATGGGGTTAACATTCCCGACCTGAATGGAGAAGCCAGATTTTTACGTGGAAGCAGTACCAGTGGAACTTTCCAGGATGATGCAATAAAAACACATAAGCATTCGATTTATGCAATAGCTGTCACTACTCATGAGAATGCTTTTACTATAAATGACGGCAGTGGTGACAATCTGGCAGCGGCGGATAATCTCCAACCTGGTACTAATGGTTGGCACCTTAAAGATTATGAAACATATTATACCGGGGATACGGAAACACGGCCAAAGAACATGTCGGTCGTCTGGATAATGAGAATTAAATAAACTTGAAAATTTTAACCTCTCACCTATAAAAAGACCTTTTCCCATAGAAAAGGTCTTTTTGTTATACTAAAATATAATATTAAATTCTTCTGGACATCAAATTCTTCTACCTGAGAATAAACCCCGGGAATAAAACTGCATGTACCAGAAAAAAATCATTCATGAAAATGGCGTAAAAAAATTCCGTGGAGGGGAACTCCACTACCAGGAGGGCATGCCCCTGGTGACCCTGCATGGGACCTATTACGAAATGGGTCTCCAGTACGGGGTTCTTTTGAAAGATGAGATACAAGAATTCTTTGCCATAAATAACCGCTGTAAAAATGAAGTTATCGCAAAGATTCCCTGGTATTTCAGGCCCTTTGCCGGAATTGCCGAAAAAATCATCGCCTGGTATAATTCAAAGCGGATTCCCCGGAAATACCGGAGCGAAATAAAGGGCCTCTCCAGGGGAAGCGGTGTTCCTTACAATGACGTGGCGTTTGTTGCTTTTGGTGGAGTGGTTTTCGACGCGGGTTGTACCGCTCTCCTTTCACGATCGGAAAAACCGGGAGGAAGCCTGCTGCACGGGCAAAATCTCGATTTTGAGCCCTATTACCTGGGGAATTTCCCGGTCATTATGGAGTATAATCCTCAGGGAAAATTCCGGTATGTCAATTTTGGCATCAGGGGCGTGCCCGGGATGTTCCACGGAATAAATAAAAATGGAATATCCATCACGGTCAATTATGGCGACGGTGCCTATAACAGGAAAAACAACGGGCTTCCAATGGGATACAAAATCAGGGAAGTCCTGGAAGGTGCCGCTGCGCTTAAGGATGCCGATGCTATTTTAAGGTCCCATGAAACCGATGAACCGGGCTGGATTGTCACTATAGGCAGCGCCTTTGAAAAGACCGGCGCTGTTTATGATATTTTTGATAATATTATCGAGCGAAGCGACCTCAATGAAAAAGAGAATATGTACGCGCTAAACCGTATCTTTTCAAAAGATCGCCACCCCGACATGAAAAACTCAAAGAAATATTTACCCATAAGCAGGGGGGAAGGAACCTATAACCTGGTGCGGGCCGAAACAATGGAAAAACTTCTCCGCCGGAAAAAAATAGAGAATATTGATGATATGATATCCTGCCTGGGCAACATGGATCTTTCCGGGTATAGTGACTGCGTTGGTTCACTGAACGCGACCATTGTAAATGAACGGACACAACATACCCTCATATTCGATGCCGCGAATTATTCTGTCTATTTTGCCTCGGCCCCCGGGTACAGCGCCCTCTCTACAATTTATCAGTATGATATAAAAACTTCCCGGGTTTCTGTTTATAAGCAGGAAAACCCAAAGCGCGGGGCAGGGGACATTAAGCGGTTTCTTCACTGGTATGGGGAATACCAGGAGGTTTTGCTGGTCAACAGGATTCTGGCAGGTGTACAAAACAAATTCCGTTTTATAAAACTGCCCCCGGGCGGTTTTGAAAGAATACTCAAACAAAGTGATTTATCCCTGGATCTGAACCCCAGGGAGCTATGGTCCTTTTATTTAATATGGAAACAAGACAGGAATGCTATCAACAATACTCAATTGATCTCAGCTATTGATAAAACGATTTCCCGGTACAGTGACTACGCTATTCTCTACATTATGAAGGGCAATATCCTGAGAAAAAGCAGGGAGCCCTCCAGTGCCATTCCCTGCTACGAACAGGCTTTGCAGGCAAAAATCCTCTCAGGATACGACAGGATCCATATTTACCGGGACCTGGTATATTTGTACGAGAAATCAGGTAATAAAACAAAAGCCGCTGAAAGATCAAAGCAGTGTCTTGATCTGGTTGAAGATTTGCAAAGAGAATATTGCGCGGGGAAAAAGGTAGAAGAGATTTACCGGGATATACGAAAATATGTTCGGAAGCGGTAAGCTCTTAAGAAACTCTTTTTAAATAGGGCCGGTTTCCGGGGATTTTACCACGGAGCGGTTTTCGTGACGTTTTTGTGTAGGGGGGAGAGGCATGCCTCGCCCCTACGCAAAAACGTCACTGAGGGGTAAACCCAAATAAACACCGCA
>JAAENB010000058.1 GCA_024224995.1 bacterium
ATTATTGACGAAAGTTAGGGAGAAACATAAGGAAAGCAATGAAGGCTCTTGTGAAAAGCTCTGAGGTGAAAAAAAAAAGAAAAAAACTTGCAATTAATAAACCCACCTGCTACAATTCGGAGCATAAGCATATAAAGGAGAGAAGACATGATATCATTAAAAAGATCTTTAATCGTATGTATGGGAATCATAATACTGCTATCAACAGCATTACTCGCCCAGGACGAGCCCGTAGAACCGGGAGACGCGGCAGCGGCGAAAGAAGACCCCGGAGTGGCCGATACATTGACCGACCTGGGACTGTCCGGGAAAATGTATATTCAGTGGGGGGCAGACCTGAACGGCAATGATATGAACAACAGTTTTTCCATGGAGCGGATGTACCTGACGTATCAGCGGGGAATAGGCGGACCCGTAAGTATAAAAATCACCACAGATGTGGCACGGGTGAAGGCAGAGACATCGGACGGAGCAACAAAAGTAACGGGGAATTCATACGAGCTCTATGTAAAAAATGCCTATTTTCAGATAAAGGAAGCTCTGGGGCCCATAACGGTATCATCACAGATGGGGATAATCGGAACACCGAATATTGGCATGGTTGATAAAATGATGGATCTCAGGTGGGTCTATAATAATTATACAATAGATAAATCGAGTAGTCTCCTGAAAACAGCAACCGCAAGCGGGCCAACACTGGATTACAGTGCCGACCTGGGGCTGAATCTAAGTGTAAAAGTTTTTGACATGGTCACGGTAACGGCAGATGTAACTAATGGAGAAGGGTATAAAAATATAGAAGATACTTATGACGGAAAGACCCTGCATGGAATGGTGTCGGTTACACCGGTAAAGGGTCTGTATATAAACGGGTACTCGAAGTGGGGCAAAACAGCCGATAACACGTATAGTTATTACCTGGGCGGCGGAGCAGGGTATGTGACGGAAACCATATCAGGGGGAGGAAATTTTATAATGCCCTTTCTTAAATCAACGGGCACTACAGTCAAATACCAGGCAATAGAGGCATGGGTACGGCTGAATTTTGAAGCGATAATAGGATTGCCGTTTCTGTTAGCTAACAGAGTTGCCTATGGGCGGCATACTGATGATGACCAGATAGGGGCACTCTTCGTGGGAGGAGGAGCCGGATACCGCGTAAACAAACATTTTAGAGCATTGCTCTATACCGAATACTCAAAAGCACACGAAACCGGAGCAACATCGGATATAAATCTCTATGTAAAAACAGAGTCAAAATTCTAACCGGTAAAGCAGCGAAAGCGAGTCCCAAAATTATAGGGACTCGTTTTTTTCATAACAACCTTCTATCTTCTACCTTTTACCTTTTACCTTGTTCCTTGCCCCTCATTTCGGATACTCCTCAGTCTTTTTCTTCAGCCTTTTTCGTATAAGAACAATTACAATAAAAGCAATAAAGAGCCCGAAAATGATATATTTATACTGGTCCAGGTAGGGTAAAATAACTTTATATTCAAAGTGATAGCCCAGGGTAAACAGAATAGCGGAAGTAACGCAAAGAGCCAGAAAGTCGATAATCATAAATTTGGGTAATTCCATTTTGATAAAACCTGATGTCATAAAGAGCATATTTCTTACCCCAAAAGGGATAAACCTGCCGAAAAAGAGGGTTTTGCTGCCGTAGCGCTCAAAGTAGCCCTCCATTTTCTTGATTTTTTCAGGGGAAAACTGTTTGTTTAAGAACCTTAATTTGAACTCTTTTTCACTGCGCAAAACCCGGTTGCCGGCATATTTGCCGAGGTGATATGAGATAATATCACTGCCGAAGGCGCCCAGGAAGCAGCCGGCAAAAGCAAAAGGAGGATAGACTTCAGGGAGAGTAGCGGCAATTGACGCAGTAACAATAAAGACCAGGTCTTCGGAAACGGGAAAATTGAATCCGGCCAGGAGCAGGAGGCCGAAAGATATAAAATGGACATGGGGGCCCATGTCGGTTAAAATGCCTGAGATAAATTCCATATTGCACCTGTGTTTTTTAGAAAATAACGGGGTATTTATTCCACAATAAAAGGTTCCGTAACAAGAGCCGGCATCCCTTTTTTAATCCAGACCCGTATTTTAGGAGAACTCTGACCATCTTCAGCGGAAATAGTGCCCAGATCTTCAATGGCGCCAATAGAATTTATGGCAAACTCAAAGAATTTATGGTTTTTTGAAAAGGGACTGGTTAACAGAATAAGAACATTTTCATCACTGGGATGCTTTTTTGGAGCACCTTCAAAAGAAGTATGAGTTTCTTTGATATTCAAATCCCGGTATCTGCCAATATCAAATTGATCAGACATATTCAGGAGTTTTTGTACATATTTTTTTTCTTCCATAGAATCTCTCCATAGAACATATTCGAAAGTATTGTTAAAAAAAGCTATTTTATAATTGTACTTGACTATAGGTTGTAAAGTACAATTATTGTATTTTGTAGTTTTTTATGTCTACAAAATTAAATAAAAAAACTACATACACACGAATAAACTCAAATTAAGTATATACCGGATTGTTTAAACAGTAAATAAATAAATTATGAAAAATAAAAAAAAGTTATATCTCCTTGTTGCGGGCATAAGTGCCGCTGTATGTTTAATTCTCTTTATCTCTTCAAAAATATATTTTTCAGTATGGTATGAAGAAAAGAAAATGCAGAAGTTTATTACCGGCTTCTTTAAGGAAAACCTGGACAAAGCGGTAAAATTTGAAGATAGTTATATAAATTCCTTCGGGGATATCGTTTTATCGAACTTCAATTTGTCAATGACAAGTGATTTTAATGATAATATCAGCCTGGTAAAGAGCAGAGAGGCGGTTTTACGGCTTGATTTTATTGAACTTTTCAAGGGAAAACCGGTACTTAAGGGGATCGATTTTATTGAATCCGATGTATCGGTATTAAAGCGGTATGGGAAGAGTTATCTCGACAGTTTTGAGCAGGTAATAGCTCTTAAGAGAAAAGGTTCGGAAATAGAGAATATTGACCTCGATAATTTTGTGATCTCTTTTAAAAAGAGCAGCCTCTATTATAACGAGATATTTAAAGAAAAGAAGTTAATTGTGGAATGTAATAATATTTCTTCAAAGATCAGGATAAAGAGCGAGGAAATTCACTATAGTGTAGAGGGCGACATAAAGCCCTATAAAAGCAAGAAGATCAAGGAGAGTCATTTTAACCTGACGGGGACAGTTAACCTGGAAGAAAAGGGCGCGAATAATTCCCGGTATTGGGTAAACCTGGAAAATTTTGATCTTTCGTATTTAAATGACTATATAAAGGAATATGAGCTGGGGACGTTTTCTTTGCTGGGCGGGCTTTCATCGGCAATGGAAATTCAATCGAACCGGGAAGGGGATATGCTGGTCTCAGGAGGGATTGAGACCAACAATCTAAGTATGCTTTCCCGGATACCGGTACAATATAATCTTATTTCAAATGGAAATGTTAATATCGAAATAGACGGCAGTATAAATGTTTCCGGCAGCCGGTATTCGCTAAAAAAATTAAAAATATTTGATGATATTTTTCAGCTGGTTTGTTCCGGAGAGTACAATAAGAACGATAAAGAAGAAAAACTGGCGTTTCGTTTTAAAACCAACACAATACAACTGGCAGACCTTTCTACGTATATAACCCCGGTACAGGATATGAGCTATGGGGGAACGCTTGCGCTTAATGGTGATATTGACTTTGACCTGAAAAAGGGACTTGCCCCTAAAATGGCTCTGAACGCTGTACTGGACAATTTTTATTTGAACGGTTATGAAAAAGGGGTAAAAAAAGAGGTATTAAGGGGCGGCAGCGTCAAATTGACGGCTAAAGGGAATACCATTGATATGGAAATCCAGGCCCGGCCGCCGGAATCCGATTTTTCGATCCGGAGTAAAACAAAGATTGCTCAGTGGGTACCGCTGAAATCCCAGACCACCGTGGATATTGATTCAAAGAAAATCAAGGCCGGGATCCTTTTTTACATAGCAAGAGGAGCAGTGCAAAATTTATTCGACAGTGCCCTTGCGGACCGGAGGGCCGGGTATGAAGAGCTTTTCTTTTTGAAGCGGCCCGAAGCGCAGTATCTAATTAACAATGATCTTAATCTTTCAATAACGGCAAAGAAGGTTTGTTTTGAGAATAAGGCAGCTTTAACTGATCTAAAGGCCAGGCTGGAGATGCAGGAAGGAGATTTTAGCCTGAGGGAGTTCTCTTTACATGGCTATAATGCAACATATATGGTCCAGCTGCTGGGATATTTTAACCGGGATTACCCCTATTTTCTTTTTAGCGGTTCCATAAACGGATTTGATATAGGTTCTTTTTTGCAGGATTACAATCCCGGGCTAAGCCCGGATAAAAAGCTTGAAGGGACCGGGGCCATGGAGTTTGATTACAAGCTGAATGCTTACCGCCTGGGCCACATCTTTCAGAATTCACAGGGAAACCTGAGTATGTATGCCGGTTTTACCCAGGGAGAATTGAACAACAGTATGCTTCAGCGCAGGGTAGGGAAATTTTTGCGGGAGAACGGGCATACCGCAGTTGATATGACAAAAGTCAATGTGAGTAATTTTTCCATATCTTTTGCCCAGATGGGAGAGCATTTCTATATCAGGAATTTTGGAATACGAAGTGATCGTATTAATTATAATTCATATGGGAAATATTTTTTTGATAAAGGACTCGATATGAGGATTTTTACTTCATTTACTGATGATGGGGGAAGAATAGTAAGCCTCCCCTTACAGGTAAAGGGAGGCTTACTCTCGCCTGAACTGGCAATAGCCAAAAAGAGGGATTCGAAAAAAATATTACTCTTTAACATCAACTAATTCATATATTTTTACCGGCTGTTCCTTTCCTTTAACTTTAATAAGATCCAGCTCACGAACAATAACTTGATCCCGGACATGTTCATAGGTGTATTCGCTAATAATAATATGTGTTTTGTAGACTTTGTTGGTACCTTCGAGCCGGGCACCCAGGTTTACATTGTCTCCCATAAGGGTGTAATCCATTCGAGAGGCAGAGCCCATATTGCCAACAACCATATCACCGGTATTGATGCCAATTCCAATATCCAGGGGCGGTTTATTGTTTAAGCGCCAGTTTTCGTTTAACCGGTTAAGCGCTTCCATCTGGATGATGGCAGCCTTGCATGCCAGGAGAGCGTGATTTTCCTGGGGAACAGGAGCGCCCCAGAAGGCCATAATTTCATCTCCAACGTATTTATCGAGTGTACCCAGGTGAGAAATAATGATGTTTGTCATTTCCTGGAGATAGACATTGAGGTGTTCAACCAGTTCTTCGGGAGTCAGTTTTTCGGAAATAGAGGTAAATCCACGGATATCTGAGAATAAAACGGTTAATATTTTTCTTTCACCGCCCAGTTTTATTTTGTCCGGGTGTTTGAGAAGGTCATCAACAACCGATTTGGATACGAACTTGGAAAAGGTCTGGCGAATATATTTTTTCTCTTTTTGTTCGGCCATAACCCGGTAAGAAATGATCAGGGAGAAGGTTAGTCCTATTTGTATCATGGGGGTGGATACGGCTATAATAATACTGGCGTAGTTGAAAATGATATAAGAACCAAGAAAGTAAACAAGGCCAAAAACACCGGTAATAATTACGCTTTTGATTATTGATACCCGCGTAAGCAGAAGCCCCAGAAAAAGGGCGATACACAGCATAACAAGCAGGTTTTCCATATCATCCAATTGGTACAGGAAATCCTGGTTTAGAATTGTATTAAGGGCGTTCGCATGGTGTTCAATTCCAAAAGTGGTTCCGTAGGGAGATTTTTTTTCGTCAGTGGCTATTCCTGTGGCAGCGTAGGCGGCAACAAAGATGATTTTGTCTTTGAGTGAGGTGTTTTTGCCCATAGTTCCATCTCTACAGAAGAGATGAAATGGATAATGCGTAAAACTTCCGGCACCGCCAATAAAATTGATATACATAAAACCGTTTTCATCAATGGGAATCACTATTTCCCGCTCTTTATTTGGTATTTTCATCTTTTCTACCGGGAGATTCTTAAGCTTGATGTATTGCCCGTACTTGATTTCAACATCTTTTGCCGTAATACCAAAATAGTGCATTGCCACAACAAGGTCAATATTGGGGTAATACCAGTTCTTGAATTTAATAATGAGGGGCATGGTCCTGTTAACACTATCCTCTCCGGGGAAGACATTGGCAAAACCGATTCCTCTGGCAGCTTCAGTAATGAGCGGGGTGGGGGGGACCGCTTCTTTTACCAGGTCTTCACTTGTATCCGAGGGATCGGCCGGGAACCGGACCCTGTAGAGTAATTGTCTTCTCTGGTCGTGATCGAAAAAGTCATCTTCATCTGATTTTTCAAAAGGAAAGTCGAGATAGACATTTCCGGCTTTTTTTATAGCCGCGGCCAGTTCTTTTTCGAAGGGTTTATGGTCTAAAAACATAATATCGTAAAAAATAGCAAGAGGCTTTCCGGAAGAGACATAATTGGTGAATTGCGCGTATTTATCCCAGGGAAAGGGCCAATTGATTTTTTTTTTGGTAAAATTTCTAATGGTATTTTCATCAATACCCAGAATAACCAGGTCTTTCCTGGCCCTGGGATTCGTCATTCTTTTCTTGGCTCTTCCCTTTTTGACTCCTTCCTTGTGTTCTTGTGATTGAGTATCGGTGGCACGCAAGTAGAATCTGAAGTTTATACTGCCCAGTTCCATTCCGGTAAACAGTCTGGTTCCTGAGTATATTGCTCCCAGGAGAAGAAATAATGTCAGGGTTAAACCAAGAGCAATTAGATGGTGTTTATCAAATTTCATAGAGACCTCTCTTTAGGGCGTTGCTTTTCCGGGAAATACTAGCGTAAGGATGCTAATATTTCAAGTTTTTTATTATTTTGGTATTTTTTTTTGAGTATCCGGTAAACAAACAGCAGGGATTATCTTGCTTGACAAAATGGTTTTATCCCAAAAGCTGTCTTGATTATCCATTCGCAAACAGCATTGAATTTTGAACTTTTTTAAAAGAGGTTAAATATAGTGAACGAAACAGTAAAAAAAAGGATACATGCTATCCTTGTAGATGCCCTTAATTCGGCTATACAGGATGGTAAATTCCCGGAGGAAACATACCCGCCAATAAAGGTGGAGTATCCCAAGGAGCAGAAATTCGGCGATTATGCCACTCCATTTGCCATGGAATCAGCCAGAGTGCTCCGCCGCTCTCCAGTGGAAACAGGCGAAATATTAAAAGAATATATTGAAAAATCGGAAATTATTGCTTCCGTTGAGGTCGTTAAGCCCGGCTTTATAAATATTTTTATGTCTCAGAGCTTTTTATTTGAGAATCTTAAGACCATTCTTAGTGAAAAGGATTCATACGGAAAAACGACAAAAGAGACCCCGCAGCGGGTATGCATAGAGTTTGTCTCAGCCAATCCAACAGGTCCCTTGAATATTGTCTCTGCCAGGGCGGCAGCTATTGGCGATACTCTTGCCAACCTCTTTGAGGCATGTGGTGATACCGTAGACCGTGAGTTTTATGTAAATGATTACGGCAACCAGGTCAATTTACTGGGAAAATCGGTCCTGTCCCGTTTGCGAGAGCTCAAGGGAGAGGAGACGCAGTTTCCCGAAGACGGGTATCATGGAGAGTATATAAAAGATATAGCTGCTTTTATAAACGAAAACTTCAGTAGTGAAGCGGCAGCCATAGAAGATGAGGAAAAGCTGGCCGATTTTATGGCAGAGCAGGCTGTGGCCTACAATGTGAAAGGGCAAAAAGAAGACCTGGAAACCTTTAATGTTAATTTTAAGAACTGGTTTCGTGAGCGGACCCTGCATGAGAAAGGGGAAGTGGAGGATACGCTTAAATTCCTTGAGTCCAAAGAGGTGATATTTACCGAGGAAGGGAAAAAGGTGTTCCGGTCTACTGATTTTGGTGATGATAAAGACAGGGTCGTAGTGCGGGATGACGGCAGGCCAACCTATCTCCTGGCAGACATAGCCTATCATAAAGACAAGGTAAACAGGAAATACGATAACATTATTAATATATGGGGACCCGATCATCATGGGTATATTGCCCGTTTAGCCGGGGCAATGAAAGTAATGGGCTATGGGGAAGATAAATTCAAGGTGCTTCTGGCACAGCAGGTAAACCTTGTAATGGAAGGAGAGGCAGTAAAGATGTCGAAGCGTCTTGGAAAATTCTCTACCATGAAGGAGCTTCTTGAGGATCTTGGCGTTGATGTTCCCCGCTATTTTTTTATAATGCGGTCTATGGACAGTCATCTCGATTTTGATCTGGCACTGGCAAAGAAAGAGAGTTCCGAAAACCCGGTTTTTTACCTGCAATATGCCCATGCCAGGGTATGTTCGGTCTTTAAAAAGGCTGTAGAGAAAGAAATTGTATATGATGCCGGGAATACCGCGAAGGAACATCTCGACAACCCGCAATCAGCAGCTTTATTAAAACAGATGCTTAAATTTTCCGAGGAAATTATTGATGCCGCAGAGACCTGTGAACCGCATCGAATCGCAACATACCTCATGCGGCTGGCCCAGTCCTTTCATAAATTATATGCGGTGCATAGAGTTCTTTCCCCGGAGAATAGCAGTGAAAAGATCAATACTTATATGCTGATGCTGGATTGTCTCCGGATTGTAATGAAAAACGGGCTTACGCTTCTTGGGGTTACGGCTCCTGAGAGGATGGAAGAAAAGGGAGTTCAAACTGCGAACTGATTTTACAGGAGTTAAATTCTGAGACCAAAAGCGGGAATTATTTCAACCGGAAACGAGCTCATCTATGGTACAACTCTGGATACCAACAGCAGTTATATGAGCGGGAAGCTTTTTGCTTTTGGCTGTGACGTGCGGTTCCATCTAACTGTGGGAGACAATAAAGAGGATCTGGAAGCGGCTCTCAGGGAGTCCGTAAATAAGACTGATATTGTATTTATAACCGGGGGCTTAGGACCAACGGATGATGATAATACCATCGAGGTTTTGCAGCGAATTTATGGTTTTTCAACCTGTGTAGATGAAGCGGCAAAACGGAAAATGGAGAGTTTTTTTTCCGGCATAAGCAGGCCCGTTGGGGAAAAAGATATAAAAATGGTTACCGTGCCCCGGGATGCGGCCATTATAGAGAATAATACAGGCCTGGCACCGGGATTTATGCTGAATTTTAAGGGGACGCGGGTAATAGCCCTGCCGGGAGTACCCGGAGAAATGACCGTAATGTTTGAAAAAAATGTGCTTCCCTTTTTGGAAAAACAGTATAGACTGGAAGCGCGGATGAGCCTTTTTATTCCCATAGTGGGGATGAAAGAGAGTGATATCAATAAGCGGGTAAATTCAATTCTTGAGACAAACGCGGGTATTTTGCAGGGAATAACCTGGGGAATGACCGCGAAAGAGGGAGTATGCACAATCAGTTTTGTGCAAACCGGAGAGGGGGAAAAAAGCCGGAGTGTTCAAGCAAAGGAAGTTGTACTACAGGAAGCGGAGAGGCTTTTTGGCGAACAGATGCTGTTGCCCGGCTGTAATACTCCTGAAGAGGAGCTGGTATATTTACTAAAAAAAGAAGGAATGTCCATTTCACTGGCAGAAGGAATGACGGGGGGAGATATTTCCGGGAGAATATCGGCAGTACCCGGAGCTTCGGCAGTTTTTTCCGGAAGTATTATTGCTTACAGCAATGATAGCAAGATCAGTGAATTGGGAGTTTCCCCGGAAACCATTAGCCGGTATGGAGCGGTAAGTGAAGAAGTCGTCCGGGAAATGGTGCAGGGAGTAACAAAAAAGTTTGGGACCGCTATAGGCATTGCGGTCACGGGAATTGCCGGACCCGGCGGTGAGGCCCTGGAAAAAGAGACGGGCACCGCCTGTTTCGCCTTTTCCCTGGGAGAAAATATCCGGACCGCTACCCGGAAAATGAGAGGTCACCGGACCATGGTAAAAAGATTCGCGTCACTGTATGCTGTCGATAGCGTGCGGATAATGCTGCGTAGGGGGGAATGGTAATCAGTATTCGGAATTGGGAGTAAGCTCTTTTGAGTCAAAGAACAGATTTGGGTATTATAACCGTTTTTTAGAAGCTACTAAACTTATTTAAAGAGACAAATGAAAAATATAAAAATAAAAAGTACTATATACCTGTTGATAACTATTTTTTGTATTTGGGGCATCGCACTGCCGCTTTACGCGCCGATCGACACGGAAACGCTCTATGAGCAGGGCATGGAAGCAATGAAATCCGGGAATTACGGTTCTTCGGAATTATTGTTTAGAAAAATAATTGATTCCGATGAAGATGATGAACTTAAAGACCGGGCATGGTTTAATCTCTGCCGTTCCGTATATTATCAAAAAAAATATAAATCAGCTATTTATGAATTCCGGATCTTTCTGAACGACTGTAAGAGCAGGAGTTTATGTACGGAATCGCGCTACTGGATTGCCGAATCTCATTTTAACCTGAAAGAGAATTCCCAGGCAATAGAAGAATATAAGCGGTATATTTCACAGGTAAAGGACGGCAGCCTGGTGAGCTTTGCCAGGGACAGGATTGGGAGTATTTATTATACCCAGCGGCGCTACGACGAAGCTATAATCGAATGGGAAAAAGCTGTTGGAAAAAGTGAAGACAAAAGCAAAAATGCCCGGAGAATTTTTAAAATAGGTGATGCTCTTTTTCGAAATGAAAAATACGCAGAAGCGTTAAAACGGTTAAGCCCCTTGCTAACCTCCAAAGCCGATCCCGGGGTGGTAGCCATGTCGCGTCTCATTACGGGGCGAATCTACCAGATACAGGGAAATCATAAAGAAGCATTGCTTATTTTAAACGGGATTCCCGGAAATCTTCTTAAAGAGCATCCCATTTATGAAGCAGAATATTTTAAGGCAGTCTCGTTTCTCGCAACCGGAGATATGAACTCGGCACTCTCCTTTCTTGATCTTTTTATCCTCATCGCCCAAAAATCGGAATGGTATTATGACGCGCTCCATGATATGGGGAAGATCTATGTCCTGAATGAGAAGCTGGGAAAAGTAGACAAAGGCATAGAGCTTCTTGAAACGGTACGGAAAGCAACAAAGAAAAAAGACCTTAGAGTCCGGGTCTCCATATTGCTCAGTAAGATATATTATAAGAGAGACACGGCCAAAGCAATCCCCTACCTGGAGGCCTCTCTGGCGGTTGAGGATATGGAAAAGCAGAAAGAGGTTATTCTGCTGCTGGGCAGGTCGTATATAAAGGTACGGAAATTTCAAAAAGCGGAAAAAGTTTTGAATATCTTTATGAAAAAATATCCCTATGATAAGGATATCGACCAGGTTAATTTTCTCCGGGCACGGGTGCTGCTTGAGCAGGGAGAGACCGAAGAGGCTATAGAACTGTTCGAGCAGATTGAGAATGAGAATCCTTTTTCAGTTTATATCACTGAGTCAAATTATTATCGGGCATTTGTGAATTATAAGAAGAAAAACTATAAAAAAGCCATTACGCTTCTCAATGGTTATTTGAAACAGAAAAAGATTGAGAACAGGTATGGCGCTAATGCCCTGCTTTTTTACGCATACCTGGAACAGAATAATGAAAAGAAAGCAGGCGCGGCGATAAATTACCTTGTAGTGAATTATAAAAATGAAAAGGGAATCGACAAGCTGTTGTATAAATATGCCATAGCCCTGTATAAAAAAGGAGGCCCTGCCGGTAGTTATTTTAATATCCTGGTTACCAGTTTCCCAAAATCGGAATGGACAATGCAGTATTATTTTATGGTAGCGAATGAGATGTACAAAAATAAGCGGTTTTTTGAAGCCGAACAGTATTACGCGGCCTTTCTCGCGGGAGCGGCAAAAGAAAACCGGGGACTTGCCTTTTATAACAGGCTTCTTTGTTTATATAATTTGAAGCGTTTCGGAGAGGTGATTTCCATAATTAAAGAAGGAAATATGCCGCCAATGGAAGAGGCCCAGTGGAGAGATATTCCCTTATTGCTGGGTCGATGTTTTTACCGGCTGGGAAAAATAGAAACAACATACCAGGTCTTGTATAAAGAATCCTTAAGTGAGTACCCGCTACCTGATATTTTGATCTTTATTAAAAGTGCCATTCATGTGGGAGATATACATTCCGCGAAAGAAACGGTTAAATACCTGGAAAAGAACAAAAATATATACGCGGAATCATTGTATGATATGGGTCTTTTTTATTTTAATAAAGAAAAGGTCGACGATGCAATGGGATTTTTCTCGCGGATTATTATTGAGTGTCCTTCCAGCGGGTTTGTTGGCGCGGCAAAAGCTGAATTATCGAGAATATATATCAAACAGGAACGATATAAAGACGCTCTTGCCAGGCTTCTGGAAATTAAAGACAAAAATCTCGCGGACAGAAAAATTTCAATGCTTATTAATGTCTATTTTACCATGGGGGATAGTAAGAAGGCAATTGCCATGACCAGGAAGCATCTCAAAGCGCTGCTCAAGGGCAAGTATGGAGAGGATATTGTAAAACGGAACATTGAATATTTTTACAAAAAAAAGAATCTCAAGGAATTTAACCGGTTTGTAAGATACCTGGGCAGGTATAAGGGGAACGCGGCTTATATTAATTATATGACCGGGCAATTCTACTATGAAAAGAAATACTATCAGAAATCGTATTATTATTTTTACAAGCTTTCCCTGCTGGAGAGTGAATACAAAGAGGAGTCTTTGTATTCACTGGGTTCAATAGCGCTTTTTGTTCACCGGAATAAAAGACTGGCGGTGAAATATTTTACCAAACTGGCAGAGCAGGATAATAAAACGAGTTTATACCGGTGGAGAGCGGCACTGAACCTCGCGATTATAATGAATGAAATGAATAACAAGAATCTTTCCCGGTACTATCTTCTTGAGGTGATGAACAGCTCTCTCCGGGGGAATTACCGCGCCCAGGCTTTAAATCTTTTTGAACGGTATGGATATAAAAAAGAAGTAACAACCGGCAGCCGGTAACCCGGGGCCGAAGGGAGTTCGCATGAAAAAAATACGGATTATTGTCGTAAACGGACCAAATTTAAACCTCCTGGGAACCAGGGAAACCGATACCTACGGACACGCCACCCTGGAAGATATAAACGGTATTTTAAAGAGATACGCTACTGAAAATAATCTTGAAATTGATTTTTTCCAGGCAAATGGAGAAGGTGAAATAATTAATTATATTCATGAGAACAGGACTGCCGACGGCATGGTTATTAACCCCGGAGCATACACCCATACTTCAATAGCGATCCGGGATGCCATAACAGGGGTACAAATCCCAACAGTAGAAGTCCATCTTTCAAATATCCATGCCAGGGAAGAATTTAGAAAACATTCCTATATCGCGCCGGTCTGCCTGGGCCAGGTATCGGGGTTTGGATACAATTCCTATCTCTTCGGCTTACAGGCTCTTGAGCAGTTTTTACAAGGGTAGGCACTTCGGCTCCGCTCAGTGACCAGGCGAAGCAGGGAAAAAATAGATCAGAAACTAAATAATATTGCGAGCTGCATCTGGCCTTGAAGTAGTATGGGCTCTTTGGGTTGTGAGGACTGTTTGAGCAACGCGAGTTCCGCAGCAATCCAAAGAGCTCATGCTTCCAGGCCCGCGCACAAGC
>JAAENB010000059.1 GCA_024224995.1 bacterium
CAATGCAAAAAAACACTCATAAGGAGACGGTTAGTGAAGACGATTGTAAAAATATTATTAAAAGCAGCTGCCCCGTTCATTATCGTGCTCTTAACCCTCTCCTCATGCGAATTCGTCGAATATCCCTATTATATTGAAGAGAGGCAGGGGTATATCGATGAATTCGCCTTTTCTGTTATTATTGACGGCTCCGGCAGTATGCTGTCGGTAATGCCGGAGATTCAAACCGCTCTTCATTCCCTTCTTGATTCCATGACCAATGATGACTATATGCAGTTTATCCGCTCCGGTGAAACGCCGGTTCTTCTTAACAGCCATACCAATAATAAAACAGAGCTTACAACTTCGATAGAAGGGCTCACTGCATCCGGTGATCACGAGCGCTATGATCTTGCCATAGACCTGGCACTGGAAAACTCTATGGAGAATAAATTAAACGTAATCCTGCTTTTTGGCGACGGCTATATTTATTATGGCGACGAACCCTCAAGCGACCAGGTTCTCGCGGATATTTCTAACTCCTCAATCAACGGCAATGGCGTTGTTTTTACCTTTGGAATTTCGGGATATGATACTACCAACCTTACTGAAATCGCCCAGGCCGGCAGAGGGTCATTCTACCCTGTTGACGATCCGTCTCAATTTGGGTCTCTCTATAATGAAATAAAAAAAATATCTCAGAAGGAGTTAAACTAATGGAAATGGGAAAGGTACAAACATGCAAAAAAATAACTCCAATGCAAGAAACAAAAAATCAAACAAAAAAAATAAAAATATCAGCCTGATATTAATCCTTATTGCGTTCATTGTTGTATGCCATATTCCACTTTTGGCGAAACCATTCCAGCTTATTGAATCGGAATCGGCAGTACTTAACCGCAAGGGCGCTTTTGAAACAAAGATCAACTACGCGTACGAGACCGGGCATATCCCCGTAAACCTGCTCGTTTACCGCATCAAATACGGGCTCTTTTCAAGGTTTGAGATTGGTCTTAATGCCAATGCGGCATATTTCCACAATCAAAAAGATTTCAGGGTCACTGAAGCCGGTATCACCCTTAAAGCGCTTCTCTGGAAATTCAGACCCAGCGGCATGAACCTCTGCGGGTACTTTCATTATCGCCACGCGAATTGGAAACCGCTCTGGGAACCGGTTATTACTGAAGTAAGCAGAAACGAGAGTGAAACCAGGTGGATGGTCTCTCCCCATGCCGACGGCGGTATGGATTTCACCGGCGGGTTTCTTTTGCGTCATCCCTTAAAAAAAGTTCATAAACAATTATCGTATATGGCTGGTGTTTCGTACTCCCGGCTTGAGGGAAGAGACTACGGAGATTTTTATGATAATCAGAAAAACCGCTTTAGCGCTAACCTTTCACCCGAGTTTCATTTCTACAAAGGACTTATAATGATCGCCCTTGAAAATATTTTTGTATACTGGCACAACAGGGGATCCTATTATTCCGTAGTTCCCCAGATCAGGTTTGAACCCATTGAGTACTGGGTAATTGAGATTGGCACGGTTGTCCCTGTGGCCGGCGCTGGGAATTACAGGATCATTGCCGGGTTTAATCACGAATTTTTTTGATTCTCTTAAGAAAGTTCAAAGTTCAAGGTTCGAGGTTTTTTGCCGAAGGGGCGGTTTCAGCGACGTTTTTGTGTAGGGGTCAACACCACAGAGGGGGAATCCCAAATAAACACCGTGAGGGCACGGCACGCCGTGCCCCTACACGTACCGAATCCCCTCGCAGGGGCCGCACTCCTTCCCGGAATCTCCATAGCCCTGGCCAGAAACCAGCCAGTAAAGGCGTTGCACTGCAACGTCTCTCAGAACCAAACCCTTGACCGGAGCATCTTCGTAAAATAGACCTCGGTGTAACCACAGTTTCTTTTGTATTTTTTCTCTGTTTCACAGGGGCGAACCCCGATGGAATTGGCTTAATGCGCCTCCCGGAATTATTTCAAATTTGTTATTGACCAGGGAAAGGTTACAAGGAGTATGTTGAGTATTATGAAGATAGGGTTGGGGTTTTCGTCGTGTCCGAATGATACGTTTATTTTTCACGCAATGCTGCATGGGTGTGTTAATACCGGGAAGTACGCTTTTGAGCCGTTTATTTCCGATGTTGAGGAGTTGAATTCCATAGCATTAAAAGGGGGACGGGAGGTAACGAAGCTTTCGTTTCATGCGTGGCTCCTGTTAAAAGACCGGTACCGGCTGCTCAATTCAGGCGCGGCACTGGGATACGGGTGCGGGCCCCTGGTTATTGCGCGGGAAAATATTGAGCTGTCCCGTGATACAAAAATAGCGATTCCGGGAGAATATACAACAGCTTATATGCTTCTTAAATTATGGAAACCGGGGCTGGAAAATGTTGCGGCAACACGTTTCGACAATATCCTGGAAGGGGTCCGTTCGGGAGAATTCGATGCCGGAGTAATAATCCATGAAGGACGATTTGTTTATCCTGAGTATAATTTAACCCGAATTGTGGACCTGGGTGAATGGTGGGAACAGGAGACCGGGCTTCCTATTCCCCTGGGCTGTATTGCTGCCAGGAGTGATCTTCACGAGGATACCATACAATCAATCAATTCCATACTCCGGTCCTCTGTGGAATATGCGCTGGCAAACAGGCAGGTATCGGAAGAATATGTCCGGTCATGGGCTGTGGAAATGGATAAAGATGTTATTCAGAGTCATATCGACCTGTATGTTAATGATTTTACTGTTGACCTTGGAACAAAGGGGAGAGAAGCGGTTTCGGCGCTCGAAGAGATGGCTCGTTCCAGGGGAATAATCAGGTGAGGAAATAGAATATGGCTGCGGAGATATCAGACAATATGTCATTTAACGGACCCGGTAAAACAGGTATCCTCATGGCAACATACCTGGAAGCTGCTCCCTTTGTTTCCGGGCTCTCCCTAACGCGGATCGAAGAAAAACCTTTTCCCGTTTATGAAGGCTCCGGTGAGTACCTGATCCTTTCAGGCATCGGCAAGGCCAATGCCGCTATGGCTGCGTCCTATCTTATTTATAAACACAATACCCGGGTTGTGGTTAACATCGGTGCGGCCGGCAGCACCGGCTCTGCAGCGTATGAGGTTGGTGATATTTTGCATATCAACAGGGTTGTGGAGTACGACAGGCCGCAGCTTATTAGAAAGGGTGAACGCGTACTTGTTCCCGATCTTATTAATGATTTTATCAATCAGCCCGATAGTTGCAGCCCCGGGGCTTCGCTCGCGACTCAGGATATACCGGTCCTGAACGAAGCTTTTAGAAAAGAGGTGAGTAAAAGCGCTGAATTAGTGGATATGGAAGGAGCATCCTTTGTACAGGCATGCCGCCTTTTTTCCGCAAAAGCATATCTATTCAAAATAGTCACCGACACACCCGGCCACGACAAAGACGCCGATATAATAGAAAATATCAAACTCACCAGGGATAAATTATACCGTTTTTACGCTGAAAATGTACAGGAAAAATTAACCCCGCCAGAGTGAGCCGCCGCTCACTTTTATTTGTTAATCTCCGAATTAATACTTGCATTTGAAATTAAACAATATCACAATGTCACCCAATTTTATAATCTTAATGAAAATGATTTTTCTCATAACGTGGGGTTTTAACCCCTCGCTTTGAATAAATAAGGGAGTTAAACAGGGATTATGGCTGTAACAAATGAAGATCTTCAATTAATATCAAAAACAATAAAAACATTATCAATGGACGCTATTCAAAAGGCGAATTCAGGACACCCGGGCATGCCAATGGGCTGTTCCGATATTGCCGCAGTCTTATGGGCAAAAATTCTAAAGCATAATCCCGATGATCCGGCCTGGATTAACAGGGACCGTTTTGTACTTTCAGCAGGGCATGGTTCCATGCTCTTATATTCAATGCTGCACTTAAGCGGTTATAATTTAACTATTGATGATATAAAAAACTTTCGCCAGGTAGGAAGTAAAACTCCCGGTCATCCCGAATTCGGTCATACCGAAGGGGTGGAAACAACAACCGGTCCCCTGGGACAGGGTTTTGCCAATGGGATCGGCATGTCCCTGGCCAGTTCAATGCTGGGAGCTGATTTTAATATTGGCGACAATACCATAATTGATCATTATATTTATGCCATAGCCGGAGACGGCTGCATCATGGAAGGAATTACTGCTGAAGCAGCGTCAATTGCCGGGCATATAGGACTGGGAAATCTTATTTATATCTATGACTCAAACGATATCTCAATCGAAGGAGATACCAACCTTACCTATTCCGATGATGTTAATAAGAGGTTTGAGGCATGCAACTGGCATGTACAGCAAATAGACGGTCATAACTTTGATGAGATCGAAGAGGCAATTCTCATAGCCCGGAAAGAAAAGAGCAAACCATCCATAATTATAGCTAAAACAAAGATCGCAAAAGGAAGTGTAAATAAAGAGGGAAGTGAATCCAGCCACGGAGCTCCTCTTGGCGCGGATGAAATAAAGGCCACTAAAAAAAATATCGGCTGGGATGAAGATGCAAGTTTTTTCGTACCTCAAAAAGTGTATGACGTATTTGAGGAGAGAAAAAAAGAGCTCGCTGTAGTATATACTGATTGGAAAGAGAAGTTCGAGAAGGCACTGCAGGGTGATGTAAGAGCTAAATGGGACAGCTTCTTTGCCGCTCCCGATATAAATTCCATACGGGCAAAACTGCCTTCATATGAAAATAAAGCCGCAACCAGAAGTGCCGGGGGCAAGGCACTGGAAGTGCTCTATCAAGAGGTTCCCGGGCTGCTTGGAGGCTCTGCCGACCTGGGACCCAGCAACAAGTCTTTTGTAAAAGGATACAGCGAAAGCGGAAAAAATGCCATTGGAAGAAATATCCATTTTGGCGTACGGGAACACGCAATGGGCGCTATTCAGAATGGAATAGCTTATTACGGCGGCTTTATACCATTTACGGCAACTTTCCTGGTCTTTATGGACTATATGCGTCCGGCTGTTCGCCTGGCCGCGCTTTCAAAGCTCCAGTCCATATATATGTATACTCATGATTCTTTTTTTGTAGGAGAAGACGGACCAACTCATCAGCCCATAGAACACCTTGCTGTTGCCCGGGCCATACCGGGGTTAAACGTGATTCGGCCCGCCGATGGAGAAGAGACCAATGAAGCATGGCTTGTTGCGCTGGCGCGGAATGACGGCCCAACAATGCTGTCATTGAGCAGGCAGGATCTCCCCTGTCTTGAGCGCGCTGCCGGTTCTGAGGCAAGTAACCTTTCAAAGGGAGCCTATATTATTCATGATACCGACGGAACCCCGGATATTCTTATTCTGGCTTCGGGTTCGGAAGTTCATATTTCAATTGATGCCGCAAAAGAACTTCAAGGAAAAGGAATTAAAGCGCGAGTTGTTTCTTTCCCATGCTGGGAGCTTTTCGACAACCAGGATGACGCGTATAAGCAAAAAATAATTCCCGCCAATATCCCGGCAGCTGCTGTGGAAGCAGGGCTTAAAATGGGATGGGAGCGCTATGCCGGCAAAGATGGCCTGTATATAACTATTGATCATTTTGGCGCTTCAGGACCGGGGAATGAGCTGGCAGAGAAATTTGGATTTACCGCGAAAAATATTGTCGCGAAAGTAGAAGAACATTTGAAATAACATTGTACGGGCACGGCGCGCCGTGCCCGTACAATGATCCCCGTACAATATTAAAGAGAAACAATCAAGGGCACGGAATAGAACGCGCTCCCTGCCAAAAAAGCGATAAAAAACGGAAGAGATCCCTTTTCCTTAAGACCGATGTAAACCGGCTGCATCAATGCCCGGATAAACCAGTAAATAGCAATAGACGCGAGAAGCGTATTGCCCAGCCCGCTGCCAAGCAGCTCCCCGGTATGAAAGAACGAAATATAAGCAAAAACAGAGTAGAGAACAATTATCAGCTTATTCGTTATTTTTAGCAATGCCCGGTTCGTTTCATCCAGAGGCTCAAGAGTCTCCTTCCAGTTGAATATTTTTGGCCAGAAAACATCAAAAACCGCGAAAAGCAGGTGGTATCCGCCGCCAATATAAATAAGTATCTCGTAATTCATTATTATACCTCTCTCAAGAAACTCTTTTTAAATAGGGCCGGTTCCCGAAGATTTTATCCCGGGGCCATGCTCTGTTTCACGGGGTTGAAACCCCGAGCTACAACACGTCGCCCCGCTGGGGCTATTCTGTCTTGGGTCAGCATTGAACC
>JAAENB010000060.1 GCA_024224995.1 bacterium
CATGCTACTACCGCTTCCAAGGGCTTGCCCAGAATCGGAGAAGCCCCCCGCCCCATCGTTCAGGTAGATACGGTTCGCCTGGCCACTGTAGTTCCCGACAGCGAGGACGAGATCCCCGTCTCCGTCCACATCGCCCAGGGCTACGGACCTGCTTGGATAGCTGCCGAGCGCTTGCCCGGAATCGACGAAGGTGCCCGCCCCATCATTCAGGTAGATTCGGTTCCCCTGGTTGTAGTTCCCGACAGCGAGGTCGAGATCCCCGTCTCCGTCCACATCACCCAGGGCTATGGACCTGCTGTCACCACTGCCGAGAGCTTGCCCGGAATCGGTAAAGGCACCCGCCCCATCGTTCAGGTAGATAAGGTTCGCCCCGGAAAGGCCCCTGACTGCGAGGTCAAGATCGCCGTCTCCGTCCACATCGCCCAGGGCTACGGACGCGCTCCCTCCGCTGCCGAGGGCTTGCCCGGAATCGGTGAAGGTGCCCGTCCCATCGTTCAGGTAGATTCGGCTCGCCGGGGTGGCGTTCCCGACAGCAAGGTCGAGATCGCCGTCTCCGTCCAGATCGCCCAGGGCTACGGAATCGCTCCAATCGCTGCCGAGGGATTGCCCGGAATCGGTGAAGACTGCTGCGCCCCAAGTACCCGACAGAGAGTTCATGTAGATGTGGTTCGCCCCGCTGTGATTCCCGACAGCGAGGTCGAGATCCCCGTCTCCTTCGACATCGCCCAGGGCTACGGACATGCTGTTGCCGTTGCCGAGGGCTTGCCCGGAATCGGTGAAGGTGCCCGCCCCATCGTTCAGGTAGATCCGATTCGCCTCGCTGTAGTTCGCGACAGCGAGGTCGAGATCCCCGTCTCCGTCCACATCGCCCAGGGCTATGGAGTAGCTGTCACCACTGCCGAGGGCTTGCCCGGAATCGGAAAAGGCACCCGCCCCATCGTTCGAGTAGATACGGTTCCCCACGCCGCTGAAGTTCCCGACAGCGAGGTCGAGATCCCCGTCACCGTCCACATCGCCCAGGGCTACGGAACTGCTACTATCGTTTCCGAGAGCTTGTCCGGAATCGGTGAAGACGCCCGCTCCGTCGTTCAGGTAGATCAGGTTCGCCCCAGCCTCGTCCCCGACAGCGAGGTCGAGATCCCCGTCACCGTCCACATCGCCCAGAGCTACGGACCTACTGTAATTGCCGCCGAGGGTTTGCCCGGAATCGGCAAAGACCCCCGCCCCATCGTTCAGGTAGATACGGTTCGCCGCACCATTGGTGTTCCCGACAGCGAGATCGAGATCGCCGTCTCCGTCCACATCGCCCAGGGCTACAGAAATGGTGTAAGCGCTGCCGAGGGTTTGCCCGGAATCGGCAAAGACCCCCGCCCCATCGTTCAGGTAGATACGGTTCGCCGCACCATTGGTGTTCCCGACAGCGAGATCGAGATCGCCGTCTCCGTCCACATCGCCCAGGGC
>JAAENB010000061.1 GCA_024224995.1 bacterium
CTGCCCTAATGGGGTTAAAACCCCGGGCTCAAATTGACTCATTTCCAAAAACTCTTGCGCCCCTCCCCGGAATCTCCATAGCCCTGACCTGAAACCAGCCAGTAAAGGCGTTGCACTGCAACGTCTCTCAGAACCAAACCCCTCGCAGGGGTCGCACCCCTCGCAGGGGTCGCACCCCTTGGCCGGAGCATCTTCGTAAAACAGACCCCGGTGTCGACACAGTTCCTGACCTATTTTTCCCGGCCCTGCCGGCGCTGCTCTTTACCGATCACCGATAACCCGGCCCTCGGGGCCTCCGATCACCTCCCCTTCCTGAGTCCGTACTCACCCCACATTTGCATGGTGATTTCTGTATAAATTTGAAATAATGTATAATTTTATTGACAGAAATTTACATCCATGCTAAACCGTCCAGACGGTAAGAGATATATGCCGAGTTATAACAAAAATAAATAAAAAAAAATTAATCTTATAAGGAAGTAGTCGTATGATCAAAAAAAATTTATTTTATGCTTTTCTATGTCTTTTTATAGCGTTGGCAGCTACACAATTGTTTGCCAGTGATGTCGACACCTATCAATCTTCATGGGAGCACAAGGCGTTTACCCAGCAGCGTAACCTGGATTTACATGCTCCATTAAAGGACGCGGTATTTTTTGGTACGCACAATTCTTACAACGCCTCTGCCTATACCAATGCCGGCAGCTACTGGGATCCCAACCAGATTTATTCTATTTATGACCAACTGCGGTTGGAATCCAGGTTTTTAGAGCTTGATGTTCATTACTGGTTCAGTATGGATGGATGGCCCTGGGAATGGAAAACAAAACTCCTGCTTTCTCACGGCCAGGAATATGTTGGCGCCAGTTCCTTTGACCGGGAATTAAGCGAGGGATTGTCGGAAATTAATAGCTGGATCCGGCAGGCTGAAAACAGCGGTGAAGTGTTGATGTTATACTTTGAAGATTATATGGATGGTGAATACGGAAAATTTGTTGACGCGCTTGAAAACTCCATTGGCGATCTTGTGTATAAGCCCGGTACCTGCCAGAATATCCCGGTTAACTTAAGTAAAGCCGATATTCTTAACTCCGGAAAACAGATAATTATTGTTTCCGGGAACTGTAATAACAGCACCTATGCCCAGTGGGTATATAATAACAGCTGGACAGGCGGAAGCAAAAGCGATCCCTGTTCAAGCGTTGCCGCGAATCCCGACAAAATGGTCAGGATCTTTGAAGACAGAACAAACTTAAGTGAAATGGTTGGAGATCCCACTCTTATTGACGCGGCAATGATGGGCGATATTGCCGACTGTGGTATCAATATTCAAAATCTTGATGATCTCGCGCCAGACAGCAGACTTACCAATGCGATCTGGAGCTGGGACACTAATGAGCCCAATGACTGGGGCGGAAACGAAGACTGTGCCGTTCAAAAAAGTAATGGCCGGTTTAATGATGCCAATTGCGCGAATTCCTATTACTATGCCTGTAAAGACAGCAGCGGAACCTGGTTTGTTCCTGCCGATACCGGCGCGTGGTCATCCGGTGACTCCGTATGTTCGGCAGCAGGCGGAACATTTGAAGCCCCGGTTAACGGCTATGATAATACACAGCTGCTGACTGTCAAAAGCGTAAGCAATGTCTGGATCAATTACAGTGACACTGCTGTTGAAGGAACCTGGGTCACCAAAGACGGGGCGGTTGCAAGATTCGGTTCTACCGCTATTGAATCCTGTTCCCTGGAATGCCATGAAGAAAAAGTCGGCTGCAACACGGAAACCGTTTGTGAAAACATCTGTACCACTGTTGTCCAGGCCGAGGCTTCTAAAACATGCCGCCAGGAATGCCACAAAGAAAAAGTCGGCTGCAATACGGAAACAGTTTGCAGTACCGTCTGTGACTAAATTATTTAACTTTTCGATAAATAAAAAATTAAGAAGAGAAGACTCCGGTCTTCTCTTTTTTTTATTTTTTATTATTGATTAATATTGAGAAGACAGTTAGTATTATGCCTTTAGTACCACAGGAACATTCTAAGTACATAACATAAGGGTATTGGTATGAAACGTTTATTTATTATTTGTATTGTTTTGTTAACCGCGCTGTGTGTATCAACTGCCGCCTTGAGCAAAGGAAATGACCCCCAGGTGGAGAGTCTTAAAGGATATTGGAAAAATATCCTGGCGGATCAAAAAAAATTAAATTCCATAATGAAAAAGATCAAAAAGCAGGATCAATTATCCGCCAAAAAAAATACCATCATTGACCTGAGAAACAGGATCGACAGCAACGCGAAGTACCGAAGAAGCATAATGAAAAAAATCCCGGAAGCGAATAATAACAGGCTGAAGGTTGCCAGGAGTTTGAAAAAACAGTATAAGAGCTATGAAAAGAACAGGAAGAGATTTTATAAAGAAAGAAAACGAATAAAAAAATTACCCGGCTGCGAAGCTATTGTTCAGGATATCGACAGACGCCATAAAAGTAACAAAACAGTACTTATTGGGAAACTGAAAAGAGAGGGCAAAATGTGGTCAAAGCGGGTTGGGAAGAAAAAGAAGGGGAAAAAGAGCAAAAAGGGTAAATGGAGAAGAACCCGGAGATAAATACGGATAAATTTAAAAAAAATCTTGACCATGATTTTTTTTATGGTATCATTTTTAGAATAGTACAATTAGCCCGGGTAGCTTAAGGAGCAAAGCGGTGGACTTTTAATCTGTGTATGAGGGTGCAATTCCTTCTCCGGGCGCATTTCGCAGCCAATGATCTTGTTGTAACGGGAGGTTACCTGTTGTGAGAAATCTCACAAGAAAAGGATTTGTAAAAACCTGTGGTTCGGTACTTGCCGCGTTATTCGTGGGTTCCTCTTTTTCCCGTGTTTTCGCGAGCAGCAAGAAAAAGGGATATCATAAGAAGGCGTCCCAGCTTAAAGCGCAAATAGCGGGCTTAAAGAAAAAGGTGAATTCTCTACAGAATACAATCCGAAAAGACAAGGCTGCCCTTAAAGCCAGGGGAAAAACCGGGAAACCCTGCGGACACATCGACGCCCGGCTCCATAAAAACGGGATAAAAATGAGGCATTATCTTATTGCCTATAGTGAGCTCAAAGGAAGAATGAGAAAAGAGATTGAGCGTCCCGGAAAAAACAACCTGCCGTCGGAAAGAGCTATTTCCCGAATTAAGAATCAATACTCTTGAATATGAATTTTTATTTGTTATTCTTGCCATGGTCAACCGGTATGGAGCCACGTACCGGGAGGTGGAAGAATTGAACATGGGGCTTGAGTTAAAGGTCCGGGAACGGTATTCCCGCAGGACTTACTATAGCACCTTTCATACTAAAGCCTCCTGATGTTTGTTGGGGTGGTATACAGATAGCGTATAGCTTCGAATTATACCGAAGGAACAAGGCGCTGTCAAATAAAAAATATTATTCCGAAACTGCTGCCGTGGAGTGTGGTGGAACATCGGGATTCGATTTTTTTGTTTCCCGGTGCCGCATAATGATATATACCAGGTTGTCGATAGTTTTTATGCCGAGCCGTTCGAGCTCTAAAAATTCAACATCAAAAGTATTTTCCAGTGCCGTATACATTCCGGCAATGCCCTTTGAGTTAAGCTGTAAATCGGCCAGCCGGTACCCACTCTCCAGGATGTCTACATTTATTCTTGCTGATTCCGATACAATTGTTCTTACTCTATTATTTATTTCCTGTTTCGATAGGTCGTTCATGGGATTCCTCTGCTTTTCTCTCAAGAAACTAAATTTTGCTTGTGCGCGGGCCTTGAAGTAGTATGGGCTCTTTGGATTGCTCCGGAACTCGCTCCGCTCAAACAGTCCTCACAACCCAAAGAGCCCATACTACTTCCAGGCCAGATGCAGCTCGCA
>JAAENB010000062.1 GCA_024224995.1 bacterium
GATTACCGATAAAGAATTGTTACAGCTCTTTGAAGAGGTTTCTAAAATAGACGACGAAGAGAAGTATCATGTTAAATATTTTATCAAGCTGGTTCTTAATAATTATAAGATAAAGGAAATGGCCGGGGTGTCTTCCAAATGAATAATTCTAAACTTCCGGATAATGCAAATATTGAAGATGGAATGTATCGTCTCTATGTGATCGATAAAGTTGCGCGCAGTCAGGAAGCTGTTAAAGATGGAAAGACTCTTACTGTTGATGAATTGAAAAAAGAAGTTCGGTCATGGTAGGATGGTCCAATCCTGCAAAAGAGGATCTTACAACTTATCACTTGCATAATCAATATCTTCTTCCAACTCTTTTTCCGTATAACGCCGTTCGATACCACGTTTCCCCAGCTCTTCAATAAATTCCCATTTATTTTCCCCGGAAAGCTCTCTTGCCAACCCCATTGAAATGAATTGCCTTCTATAGAGAGCATACGCAAGCTCCTTTTTGAGTTCACTCTCTATATTATTCATTGGCATTTTTATGCCATCAACAATTTTATCGGGTATTTCTAACTGCATTATTTTCCTCCACTTATCCTCCCCCCCTCGCGTATTTCAAATAAGGAATAACCACATCATTCCTGGTCCCCTCAGTACCATCATATTCAATAGTAACAACAGGCACCCCCGTAAGCCGTTCAATCTCCGCAGCCATAGCTTCGGTAATAAGCGAAGGACAGCAATAGGACGGGTTTGTCTGCACAAAAAGAGAAATATCCGGATACTGTTCAATAAGAGAAAATATTTTTAATAAATTATCCATAGACTCACCAGTATTCTGGGTCTTCACATTCAGTTTCGATAAAATTTCACCGGGAGAAACCCGGGAATTGTGCTGCGGCTCTCCGAGGATTTTATTAAAATATTTATAATATTTCTTTTCAATGATGGAGATAGTTTTTTGAGAAAGCTTCGCCCGAACAGCCTGGGCATAGTACCCTTCGGAGATCCATTTTTTAAGATAGGAACCAGCGATTATTTTCAGATATTCGTTATAAGGAGTGGTAATAACCTCACCGCCATTTTCTTCAATGGTCCGAATGAGCCCCTGGTTAAAAACATCATTGTCCCGCACATAGAGATCACCAAAAATAGCCACCTTTGGCCGGGAAGTTTTCTTAACGGGAATCGCTTCGAACAGGGCAATAACTTTTTTAAGAGCCCCTTCTTTCGAACTGCGGGAACGAAACGTATCTACCAGGATTTCCAGGGACTGATTGATAGCATCATCCGTAGCTCCCGTAATAGTCTCATAGGGACGGATCCGGCAGCCCATCTTTCTCAGCATGCCGCCAAACATATAAATAAGATATGAATTAACGCCAATCTTCAGGGACAGGTCCATAAAAAGAAGATCCCCAATGTAAACAGAAACATTTTCCAGGCCATTGCCGTGAGACTGCAAAAGTTTTTTTGTATAATAGGGATACATCCGGATGTTGCAGGAAATAGTAGAGTCAAAAATCCACAGGATAGTCTTAGCCGGGTCAAGCGCATTGTCTTCAATATAATCAATAGCGGCCTGGGTAGCGGCAGTAAGGGGAATACATTGCCCCGTATTCAGAGACAGGCTTTTGTGAATAGAGAGGGGAGTTTCATCCACCAGCCTGGTTTCAATCCCTTCAGCGGAGAGGTTTGCGGCAAGGAGCGTAAAGATACAGGTGTCCCAATTAAGCATTAACAGGGTTTTTCCCTCAAGAATAGAAACATCATCGGAAACGTCGGGATTGGCAAAATTATGTTTCCGCGTAATACCGGAATGGCCAAACCGGTGATGATTCCTGAAAGAGCGCGCGGCAGCCTCAATCCGGGTTTCGTATCCCACACTGGAATCGAGTTCGTCCAGCTGCAGAATAAGATAGGGTTTTTCATAAAAATCCATAAGCGTTTTAAAGTATTCAACCGTAAAAGAATCGGGAGCGCATTTAAACGAGGTAACCATAACAGGGTAAACCCCTTTGGTATTGGCGATATATTCGGCCGCTTCAAGGATACCGGCAGCATACTGCCAGTGAAAGGCTTTGAGAAGGGGATCAATACCGGTAGTTTCTTCAGGGCTCACAGAGAGCATATCCTGGAAAAAAGTTTTAATACCCATTTTAGCAAAAATCTCCGGGATACCGCTATTCATGGAAGGAGCAAGAATAGAATAGGGTCTTCCAAGAAACACCACCTGGATATCATCACCGGCGGATTCTTTATTCACGGAGTAGACCTCTTTCAATTCTTTAAGAGAAGAACCGTACCACTCGGCAGCCCGGTCATAGGCCGAAGAAACAGTTCGATAGCTGATTTTTTTACTCAGGATCTTGTTAAGCATTTTATAGAGCTGGATCTTCATATACCGCGGCCCCTGCACGGAACGGACAAGGGGAGAAAGGATCTTCTCGCGAATGGATTCATCTTTAACCAATGAAACAATGGACGGAGCGAATTGTGTATAATAGCAGTACTGCCGTTTGGTATACATATCATACATTTTTTTGGGTTTCAGTTCCAGGTAAACGGGCAGGAAAATATAATCGGCCCGTTCGGCAAGATATTGCACATGACCGTATAACGCGGTAATGGGAGCGCACAATTCCGCACCGGCCAGCTGCTTCCCATCTTTAACGGCATGGCGGTACGATTCACTTGACACAACGGGAATTGATAAAATATCGAAAAATTTTTTCCACAGGGGCATCTCTTCAAAAAGATAGAGCGCGGCCGGAATACCAAGCGTAACGGGATGAGTTTTCGTTTTGCGTTTTGACGGTTTAAACGCGAAAACTTTTTTTCGTTCTTTAAGAAGATCAAAATCCGACGCGTTCAAATTAACATATTTTTCAGTTGCATAATCCCTGCCGCATAAAAAACCAAAGGCCACCCGCTCCGGGCTGCCGGAATCGCCAGCGGGAAGATCGGCGATTTTAATTTTGCAATGATTGGCGCATAATTCACACACCTCAGTACTCACGGGAATATGATGGTGATATATATCCAGGCCCCTGAACGTTTCTTTTAAGAGAGCGGTGTCATGTTCGTGTTCATAGCGGTTATTCGAACCGGACTTTTTAAAATAATCATGGAGATAGAGCGCCACACCAATGGCCCCGGTAAGATGGCAAAACTTCGAGACCAGTATAGGTTTATTAAGTCTTTGTTCAAAGGCGGCAACCAGTGCCCGGTTCTTCGCGGTAGCGCCCTGGAAAAAAATGCTATCGCCAATATTACTTTCTATAGCAACTTTAGTGAGATAATTATCCCGCACGGAATGGAGGGTAGAGGCGAGCGCTTCATTAACGGAATATCCTTCCGATAAAAAATGATTAACATCGCGTTCCATAAAGACCGTACACCGGTCACTGGCAAGAGGAGCACGGGCCTTTTCAGCACGGGGCGCGTATTCTTCCAGGGACGTATTGAGTCTCTTAGCCTGCTCTTCAATGAAACTGCCCGTACCGGCGGCGCAGACAGAGTTCATAATTGAAAAGGTAACCCGCCCATGACGCAGGGTGGTAAATTTCGCGTCCTGCCCGCCAATTTCAATAATAGTATCGACCGCTTCATTTAATTCAAAGGCGGCACGGGCGTGAGCGGTAATTTCATCAAGAGCAATATAGGCGCCGATTATTTTACCAATAAATTTACGCCCGGACCCCGTAGTCCCCACACCTGAGAACTGAAGAGTAATATTTTTATTTCGGGAGAGTTCATCAATGGACTCAAAGATGGTCTGGACTGCCGCAACGGGCCTGCCCGAGGTTCCGGTATAAAACCCGGCCAGCACCTGTTTGCTTTCATTTACCAGAACGGCTTTGGTACTGGTAGATCCAATATCTATTCCCAGGTAAACCGGGCAGACTTCACCGCTGTTCAGCGTTTCATAAATATCCACTTCAACAGGGATCTGGGGTTTAAAGATCTTTGACTCAAAAATATACCGCTCAAGACTTTCAAAATCGGGATATTCCGAGAGCTGCAATTGCAAGGGTTCATACTCATACGTCTTCTTTTTTTCGGAATAGGAAAGAATATCGTCAAGAGAAGAGACCTGCTTTTCAAAACCCTCATCGAGCAGGCAGCAGGCAGCGCCGATAGCGCCGTACAAATGGGAAAACTCATGGACCTGAATTTCCATCCCAACCAATTGAGAAATATGTTTAACAACAGCTTTGTTTTTTGAAACACCGCCGGCAAAAATGACGGGACCCGCAGCGTCAATACCGTGAAAAAGAGTATCGACAATATTCTTCGCGAGCCCCAGGGAAAGACCGTCGCAAATTTCTTCAAGAGAGAACCCTTCCTGCTGGGCGTGAATAAGATCGGTTTTGGCAAAGACAGCGCAGCGGGAAGCAATCTTTGGAACAGGCCCGGTATTTTTAAAAGCAACGCGGCTGAATTCCTCAATACCGCTCAGATTCAATCTCCCGGCCTGCTGATCCAAAAAGCTGCCCGTACCGGCGGCACAGGAGGTATTGGACCGGTAGTTCAGGTAGTTTCCCTTATCATCAAATAAGGCAAGACCAAATTTTTCACCGCCAACAATAAGTAAAGAGCCCGGAGAGTCGTTCAAGTGTTTCGCGGCGGTAATAAAAGAAATCCGGGAATCATATACAACGGCGTTCTTAAAAATATCGGGCGACGAAGAAGAAACAGCAATACCGCCAATCTTCGTAAGATCGAACTGGCCCAACAGCTTTTTTACATTGTCAGTTATATCACCATTATGAAAAAGATAGGCCGTATTTATTATTTCTTTATTTGGACCAAGCTCGGCAACAGAAAGAGCAATAGAACCAATATCAATTCCCAAAACATTCAAATTGTTATTCATAAAAACCTCGTTCAAATAAATCACTGTTCAACAACAGAACTGCCAATCAATAAAACAAATATTGTTTTTTCACACAAAAAATTCAAGCCTTTTTTGAGAAGGAAAAAAACTACTAATTCACTGGAATAAAAACATAATACCATCATTTCCGGGTAACATGTTTTTTCTTTACGGGTGTTTAAATAGGAAGGAAGTGAAAAATAAATGGAGACGTGATTCTATGAGGGTAAAAAACGCTCCTCATTTGCTTCACCGGGAAATGCCAATCTGCCACCTTGATGAAGATGATTTTTGCCGGGCGCTTCGCTCGTATAACGGAACACCTGAAGCCGTACTCAACTCCGAGGAATTGCTGCAGGCCCTGCTCCCTGCCATCAGGGCCGATTTCACCGCCATTGACACCTACCAATACCGGTCGAAACCGCCCCTGCCCTGCCCCATCTTTGCCTGCGGCGATTTCGACGGACAAAGCAAGCAAAGATGGCCTCAAAGAGTGGGCTCTTCATACGGAGAACGAATTTTCCATGCAGATGTTTCCCGGCGGCCACTTCTTTTTAAAAAAGTCAGAGCATTTACTGCTTGACGTTATCCTCGAAGAAATAGAAGATTTGATTTAGAGTGCGGACCCCACTGAGCGGGGAAAAAATACGTTAGAAACTAAATAGTATTGCGAGCTGCATCTGGCCTGGAAGTAGTATGGGCTCTTTGGGTTGTGAGGACTGTTTGAGCAACGCGAGTTCCGCAGCAATCCAAA
>JAAENB010000063.1 GCA_024224995.1 bacterium
CCGCTTGAACTGCTTCCGCCAAATTCTCCAACCTCGTATTCCTCACCCGCTTCAAAAACAGAATTTCCGTTCCAGTCTATCCACATGTATGTCTTATATGAATAACTGGTAGTACCGCCTCCGCTTTTGTTAATGCAAAGATAAAGCGAATACGATGAATTCTTATACAGGTTCGTAAAGGCGCTTCCTGTATTGTTGGTATAGGCGTCATGCATACTGCTGGAATTAGTCGCGCCATTAAGACCGACTTTGGTGATGCCTGCGTAATAGGGAACTTCTACTGCCGGAACTCCTGAGGGATCAATCACGGTAATCCTGAAATCTTCAGTCTCACCGAAACGAAAATCAGCACTGGGTCCCTGGGGACTATAAGCATCCTGCATTCTTACCCGTACCAGGATGTCACCCAGAGCAGCGTCTGCCGGAACAGAAATAGTCTTAAAATGATACTTTTCAAGAGTACTGGAATAGCTTCCCTTAAATTCACCAATAGAATACTCCTCGTTAGAATCAAAAACGGAATTTCCGTTCCAGTCGATCCACATGTATGTGTTATATGAATAGCTGGTAGTACCGCCTCCGCTTTTCTCAACACGGATCCTGAGACCATATTTCCCGCCTCTTTTCAAGGTGTTAAATACCGTTGCAGTATTGTTAGTATAGGCATCATGGATGCCGTTGCTAACCTGGGAGGCACCTAATTTAAAATGCCCAATACCGCCATAATACGGAATCTCCACGGACGGTACCGGCGGAATGTAAACACTCTTCTCAATGTCCACAGCACCTTCACCTAATACAGCATCATCCTGGTAACAGCCAATAAAAATAACGCTGCATGCCAAACTGATTGTTAAAAATACGCTTCTTATTACTCCTATGTTCATTCGATATACCTTCCTTTTTTTATTTTGTTTTAATTTTGCTTTAATTTTGCTTTAGATCTTGAAAAAACATATTACGTTTTCATAGGCACCTCCCCGGATAAAAAAATACTTATTATAGAATAAGCGAAGAGCAGTAAACAATCTGCCATCTCTATATAAGCGCTAAAAAGTGACCAATCGTCACATTTTTTTTTTGGATACGATAAAAAAAATTATCCGGAGAAAGTGGAAGGAAAGATCTCATTGTATACAGCGGACCCACTAATAGACGTAGGAATTTTTTACACCGGTAAATAGCTCTGCCGGGAGATACATTTGAAACAAAAGGGATATATTCCGTGAAAAACTCCGGAATATATCCCGCGAAACCCTGTTAAAACAATGATCTAAAACAGGGATC
>JAAENB010000064.1 GCA_024224995.1 bacterium
AAAAAAGAATTCCATAAGAAAAATGATGGATTCTGGCGCGGATATTTTTCTCGGTAGGAGATTAGAATCCATCGATAAAGAAATGTATAAGAATAAATTGATCTGTTATTCGCTGGGCGATTTTATTTCGGACAATAAAAAGTCTTCCGGCGAGTTGTTGGGAGTGGTATATAATAAAAAGAAAATTACACTGTATCCCTTCCCGCTAACCGTTTCCGATGGTTATCCGGAATATACCCGGGTTCCATGATTGTTTTCCAAGGAGCAGCTATGAATATAGATTTTTTATCACCCGTCGTAACCCGGTGGATATTTTTTTCATTTATGTTTTTGGTCCAGGCCGTATACTGGAGCGGTTTTAGGCGGGTATATGGCGATTTTGAAAACACGAAAGATCGTGCCCGGTTTATCCTATTCGGGGTTTTTATTTTAGCCCTGGTTTTTACGGGGCTCCTGGTAAATCTCGGTATATTTACGATTGATGACGGCAGCGTGGTTTCAAAGCTGCTCCTGCCCGGTTGTGTTCTTTACTTGATTGGGATTACGGGAACTCTCATTGCCAAGAAGTTCCTGGCCACAAATTGGTCAGGGAGTGTGACCTTGCAGGATGGGCATTATGTTGTGGAGGCGGGGCTTTATAAAATCGTGCGCCACCCGATATATACGTTTTCCATGTTCTTATACCTGGGCTATACCATGATATTCCCCCTGGTGTGGATGTGGGTGTTTTATGGAATTATTGCTCTTGGAATGCTGCGGCGGATCGCTGAGGAAGAAGAATTCCTGGTGCAAAATCTGCCCGGGTATGCCGCATACCGGGAACGGGTGCGGTACCGCTTGATCCCTTTTGTATGGTAGGATTTTGTTTCTGCGAGGGGGAGACGCTGCGTGCAGCGCCTCTCCTTCGCAGAAATAGCCCCGGAACAAACTTAGTAATAAGAAACCGTAGCCAGTATGCCTGCGTAAATATCAAAGCCTTCACTCTGACCGGACATATCTTTCATGTAATCCCTGAATGCAACTGAGGGAGTAAGCGCGATAAGGCCGCCAAGGTTGATTTTTATGTTGCCGTAATACTCCATAGCCAGATCGTACTCGGTATTATCTGCGGGGTATTTCATTAGTGAAAAACCGTAACCCAGGTGCATGATAGTATTGGAAGTGAAGCGGTATCCCAGTTCAAGGTAACTCTGTACGTTCCAGGTGTCCTTTATTTCCCATTCCCCTGTCGCGATATTTTCCAGGGCCATGGCAGCTCCACCGGTATAGGTAGTATTACCTGCGGACTGGACCGTAATGCCGAAATTCGCGGGATTGACCAGGAATCCGCCGCTGAATTTTGCGGAAAAACCAAAAAATTTAAAATCTGTATTCACATAGGCAAGATAAGAATATATCCATTTTTTACTGAACTGAATATCATCTTCCGTATTGTCAATATAGTAAACATTTCCCGCAATCCCCCCTGCAATACTGAAAGCTTTCGATTTATACTCATAGCCCAGGGCAACTTTCGGGAAAAAGAATTTAATATATTCCATTGGCTGGCCGGTTGTTACGTCCCGTTCAATCTTCACGTCTTTATATTCATTACTGGAGCCGCTTCCGGAAGTAGGGAAATTGATGGCCTGTTCAAGAGACATTTCCCGGGTGGGGATATAGGGTTTCATAAGATCAATGTAAAATCCCCCAATGGAAACTTTTATTTGAAGAGTAGGGTCTTCATACATAGCGCCAAAACCTTCGGACCGGTAATAGTCGGCAGACTCATGAGACCCGCACACATAGGGGCTCCAGTTCTGGCCGATCAACAGGTCCCCGAATCCCAATTTGTATTCCCCGTAAGCTTTTCTTATTTTTACTTTCCGGTCGTTATCGATATCATCAATGCCGAGTTCAAACACACCGCTGTATTTTTTGTAGGTAAATGAAAAACCCAGGTTGCTGTTATCGTTAATTCTGTAGAGCAGGTCAGTATCAATTGATTGAGTCTGCCCTGAGTTGTAAGTACTGGCATAATTACCACCAAAGAATAAATAGAGATTCCCGTATGGCTTTATGTGACCTCCCAGGCCTTTTTTGCTTTTTTTAGCTTGAGCAAAACCCTCTCCTGAAAGAAATGCAATAGAAAGAAATAACACAGTAATGAGCAAAAAAATTTTTTTCTTCATAAACATTGTCCTTTTGAAATAGTTTAATATGTTTTTTCTTGAGATTCTCACCTCAGTCCCGGTATTTCCCGGTACTTTTTTTTATAATTATTTCAGGGTGTTTAACGCCCTGTTAATTAGTCTCCGGTGCTCCATGGCCCGCTCTGTTTTCTTTAATTCCACCAGAGCTTCCTTAACACCCGGTTTATTCCTGTTTTTTAACAGGTAACGGTACATTCCTCCCCGGACGATATCGTTCTCTTCAACGGCCACCTGTTCAAGAACCATGCCGACGGATTGCTCCGTAGGCTCTCTTTTATACAGGGCCGTAACCAGTGATCCGCGAACATTGATGTTCTCTTCTTTGGTCAGCTGATCGCACAGGATAGTGTCCACCTCTTCGTTTTTAAGATGCGTCAGGGACGCCGCGGCAGTAGAACGAACATTCGGGTTTTCGGCGTTAAAAAAAGAGCTGATCGGCTCAACAAAACTCGTGTCTCCCGTGTTGCCGGCGGCATAGATCAGGGCAATACGCTTGTTCAGATTTTCTTCCGATGAAAGGCCCGTATCAATGCGCTGTTTTATTTCCCGGGACCGGTCTTCTCCTGCTTCATTGGGATTTTTTTCAAGGGTTCCGGCAATGGATCCCAATGAAAGAATGGCTGTGCTGGCCAGGTCTTTATCCTGGTCTTCCTGGTCATACATTTCCCAGAGGGAGGAAATTGATTCATCTTTGGGCCGGGAAATACTGGCGAAGGCCATGACCGCTTGTACCCGGTTGTCTTTTTTAAAAACTTTGTCTTCCATAATAATAACAAGAGCTTCCTGGGCCCTGTCATGTCCCACTTTTGCCAGGGCATGGGTGAGCATAGCCCGCTGGTGAACATTAAGCTCCTGGGATAAAAGAAAAGGCGGGATCTTTAAAGCCTCCTCGGGATAGAGCTTTATGTATTCTGCTATTTCCTTGATAGCCGCTGAGGTAAAGGCCATATGTTTTTTGAAAATAGTCTTTAAGTATGACTCAATAGTGCTGTTCCCGATTCTATTTCTCAGTCCTTTTCTTTCGGTGTACAGGGCCAGGGAGATAGTATTCTTTGGTTTCCCGGACCATTGCTTCGTTATATCATAATAATCAAGGTCATGCCAGAGCGCCAGGTTCGGATTGGGATTAAACGGTATTTTTTTAAGGCTTACCCGGGAAGAGATCTTTAAATACATCTTGCCATCCGAAAGAAAGCCTAAAAGCTCTTTTCCCTCCATTGTTGACAGCCAGGTTTCCTTTTCTGAGTAGGCAGCCTTATATTCCGAACGGAGAATCTTGATAGCCGCTTCACCATCAACCTGCCCGTCCCGGTTTATGATTTGTTCGTAGGAACTCTTCTTCTTTAAAATTGAATCTTTTTCAACACTATAGTTTACGGCGACGCGGCCGTGTGTGTCATTTTCAAGTCCATCCCATTGGGAAGAACTCTTTTCCGTAATTATACACTGAAAGGTCTTTATGATGTTGGACATGTTTTTTTCATCATCAGGAGATATCCCGCTGTTGAAATCAAAACGAAGGAACTCTCCCTGTGGGCTTATATGAGCAAAGAAATAATGGGAATATAATTTCCCCGCGTCCGTTTGAGGAACTCCATCGGCCTTGACCGTAACCGGAGAAAGCTGCAGTACTGCGAGAATTCGCTCAGGGCTTACCTCCAGGATGCGCATGTTTAGAATTCCCTTTAGAGTAAGCCGTTTTCGCAAGGGGCGTGATCCGGGAATTGGAATATTCGCGTGTATAACATTCGTGGTTTTAATACGGTACATGAGCCGGGCGTCCTTTTCCCAGTGAAAAGGACGGGGTTTGTTCAGGTATCGAACAAGCAGGAAGCCCATGATAAGGACTCCTGCTGCCAGTATCATTGTGAGAAATATTTTTCTTTGTTTCATCTTAATAGTTAAGATACGTTGTCCATTTATTCCCACTCTCCGAGTCAATGTTGAATTCAACAATGGGTATCATGAAAGAAGTATATCTAAATATTTCCCAGGACCATTGTTTTGAAAAGAAACCAAAGTCAATTTCCAGGTACAGATCGACATAACCCGCGGGTCCCGTTAAATAGATTCCGAAATCGCGGTATACACTCCCGCTTACCTGTTCAACGGTCTCGTCGTTTATAACAACATTCTGGAACACTGTTTTTGTGTAGGTGTTCTGGACTATTTCAAGGTTCATTACATCGCAATAGGTATAAACCCCCACAGTGGCAACACCGCCAACGCTAACAGACGCGTCCACATCGGCGCTGGCTAACAGAGCCATGTATTTTCCCATACAAAGGCTTCCGTCACTATTCAGATCCAGCCTAACACCAGGAGTGAAAATAATGTCAATACCCGCCACAATCTTAAAGCGGAAAACAGAGTACCACATTTCCTTTTCGAAATCCTGGCTGAACAGGGTAATGGGATAGTTCCAGTCATTTTCGGAAAATCCCAGGCCAAAATCGGAGAAGTATACCTTGTCGTTCGCTTCAACATAAAAGTCAAAGGCGGTTTTCGTGGCGGTCCTTGGTGTGCAAATGGCATTAAGATAGGCGTCAATGAGGACGGTAGTATTGCCGAAAATAGTGCCCTCGGCACTGGCACCCAGGCTGTAGAGACTGAAGTTCCTGAAAAGACACCCCTCGTGTATCTGGGCTATGGCGCCGAAATCACCGTCCCCTACATTGAAGCCGAAGCCGTCCCAGAAGATGACTAACTGCTTGTCATCGTCAGTGGGAGAGGAGGATATTTTATCATAGGGATAGAGCTTTATGCCTTCGTTTGGTTCAACTTCCATTTTTTCAATATTAATGATAATACTCTCGGTATAGGTATTATTGGCAGCGGTGCTGTTATTACCATCGGGATCGTACTCACCATCCTGAGAGGCCATAAAGCGTGCTTCCGTGACCGCGCCGCCGGGGTTTATCTCTCCCTCAATTTGAAAGGTATAAGTGCCGTATACATCACCAACGTCACCGATCCGTTCACGAATAGCCATGGCGTCCGGGTCTTCACCTACGTCTTCCTCTGTATCCCAGTCACCGTCATCGGGTATACGCAGAGCAAGATTGACCCGTTCCGTAACATTGGCCTTCATGAGTGGTATGTAATATGTGGTCACCCAGCCGCCGATGTCACTGTCGTATATTTCGAGCGGAATGGAAATGGTCGGTGAAACATTGCTGTCATTGCTGTTTAATTCAAAGGTAATGGGAACATTGAGGGCGTCATTGGATGAAGAACGGACATGAATATTTCCCATAAAAGTTCGTTCCGGCTCCGAAGGAACTATATGAAAGGGCGTTGCCAGTGGATTCTCCATCTCAAAACCGGGAACATCTATGGTAAACTGATCGGCTCCGGGCAGGTTGCTCAGATCAAGATCCAGGAAGGTAATTACATCCTGGGCTTCTTCCGATCCGCCCGTAAAGTTCATTTCTTCAATTGACAGGTCGGGTTTACTCATATATTCCGTGGTAACCAGGATGGTATTTTCCTCGCGGTATGTGGTGTCTTCCAGCCTGTCCTGGAATTTTTTATAGACTTCGTAGGCGTCGATCTCGGCCTCTCCCCCTTTGTTTACTTCGCCCACGACGCAGAAGGTACCGGTCTTGTAATCGCCCGTAAGCACGTCCCGGCCGTCATTCGCGGGGATGTTTATGGTAAGATAGTAGGTGCCGGTACCGGCGCTAATGCTGTCAAGGGTAGTGAAGGAGGTGCGCTCAATGTAATACATACGGATGTCGCTAATATCACCGATGCCGCTTTGAACTTCTTCAATGTCATTAATGTTAAGAAGGTAAACCTGTATGGGAACATCGTCTTCGGCATATTCCGCCGTCAGTTCCAGGTTTATGGGCAGGTCATGACCGATGTGGACTTTTCGGTCG
>JAAENB010000065.1 GCA_024224995.1 bacterium
AAAAAACCTTAAATGGAGGATCTTTATTATGATGAGCAAATTTAAAACAGCGCTTCTGTTTTTCTTTCTCACTTCAATCACTCTTGTTATGGGCTGTGAAGACTTCACACCTGACTTCCTTTCAGGATCAAGTCAGGACACTGCTGCTGCTTCAGAAGTCATTAACTTGAATACGAATGAAATTTTTACCAGTATCCAGGAAGCCGTCAATGACCCCGACACGCAAAGCGGACACGCCATTGAAGTTGGCGCGGGAGTTTACCAGGAAAACCAGGTCATTGTTGACAAACATCTTACTATTACCTGTCCGGGTAATGACTGCACCATTGACGGGGGAAGCGCTACAGGCATCACTCCCATTGGAACGGTCTTTTTTAACCCCGGGAACACAAATGTGGGTACCACTGAGTTCTCAGGATTTACTATTGTAAATTATGGAACGGATAGCTGGGGTATTCACAAAGCCATGAGTATTGGCAGTGGAGCCCAGGGAAGTGTCTTTAATATCCATAATAATAGTATTAATGGCGGATTCTATGTGTGGGGAACTCACAACGGAAATGTTATGCTTCATGACAATACCATTACCGCTAATATGGACAATCCTATTCTCATGGAAAGACATTCCGGACCATCTCATATTTATAACAATACCATTAACAACGAAAGCACGAGATCTGCAATCTACTATATGACCTACAACGCTACGGAAGTAAGCAATCTCCAAAAAGTGGAAAACAACACTATTACTGCTTCTCATTCCAACGGAGCTTACGGTATTGGTTTTAAATCATACATCCTTGACCAGGGAGACGGTCCCAATAGCGCGTATGACAATATCGAAATAATCAATAATCAAATATCCGGTATCAGGAATTCATCTCAATACGGTATTCAAATAAGTAATGCCGGAGATAGTCTTAATGAGATCGGGAAAACCGGGGTACTCATTAACGGAAATACCCTGACAGGTTCAAATGCCGGGGACGGTCTGGTTATTAAAGGCCTGGTATCGAATGTTACTGTTACGAACAACACGATAATGAACTTTAGCAATGGCGTTAAGATCAAGTCGTCATCCGACCTGGCGCCCGCAATTCAAGCCCGGAATAATAAGATTACCAACAATCTTACTATGGGTGTTGATAATGAAACCGAGACTACGGTAGATTTTCAGGAAAACTGGTGGGGAAACGCAACAGGACCATATAACGCTACTCTGAATCCCTCGGGAACAGGGAACGCTGTGAGTGCGTATGTAGATTTTGCTCCCTGGTTTACGGATGAAGGGATGACAACACTCAGTAGTATTAGCAGTATTGCGGTAGTGCAGAGCCCGGTTCCGGGATCTGATCTTACTTCAGCGACTGAAACTTTTGCCTGGAATGATTCGGGTGCTTCTCAATACTGGCTGTGGGTTGGAACAACAGAAGGTGGACATGAGATTTACAGCGACAGCCAGGGAACAAACACATCACGGAGTGTATCCGGGCTTCCTCAAAACG
>JAAENB010000066.1 GCA_024224995.1 bacterium
TCGTCTTATCGCTGATGCTATTGCGGAAATGGCTTTTTCCTGGCCAATAACACTCTTGTGTAACTCATCCTCAATTTTAAGTAATTTTTGAGATTCATTTTGTACAATCCGTGAAAGGGGGATTCCTGTAACTTCAGAAACTATGTCCTGAATATCCTGGATATTGACCACAGATTTTTCATTTTCCAAGGAGTTTTTCCATTCCTCTTTTAGGGATTCAATCTCTTTTTTCAAATTACGTACATCATCCCTGACCGATGCGGCTTTTTCATAATCCTGAGTATTTACAAATGAATTTTTCATTTCCGAAAGCTCTATGATTCGGGTTTCCAATTTTTGGAGTTCTGTAGGCTGAACAGAGTTTTTGATCCTCCGGTTCGATCCTGCTTCATCCATTAAATCAATCGCCTTGTCTGGAAGGCAGCGATCCGAGATATATCGTTCAGACAATGCTACCGCAGCTTCAAGCGCCTGATCTGTAAAAACCACCTCGTGATGTTTTTCATATCGTTCCTTAATCCCCTTCAGGATTGTTATTGATTGCTCCGAAGTTGGTTCCTCTACCAGGACATGCTGAAATCTCCTTTCCAACGCAGCGTCTTTTTCAATATACTTCTTATATTCATTCATTGTTGTTGCACCGATACATTGCAATTCACCCCGGGATAATGCCGGTTTCAGCATATTGGAGGCATCGATTGCCCCTTCTGCCCCCCCCGCTCCAATAATGGTATGAAGTTCATCAATAAAAAGGATAATATTTCCCGCTTTATCTATCTCCTTAAGTACTTTTTTAAGTCTTTCCTCAAATTCACCACGGTATTTTGTACCGGCGACCAAAGAGGCCAGGTCGAGAGAGACAAGTCTTTTTCCTTTAAAGAAAGCAGGGGCTGTTCCATCGACTATCTGCATCGCCAATCCTTCAATTACGGCTGTTTTCCCCACACCCGGCTCACCGATAAGAACAGGATTGTTCTTGGTTCTTCTTGCAAGAATTCTTAAAACCCGCCCAATCTCTTTTGATCGGCCGATAACCGGATCCAGAGATCCAAGTCCCGCGGCTTTAGTAAGATCCCTTGAAAACTCGTCAAGGAGGGAAGTTCCGGAAGTATCCTTGTTTATTCCCAACCGTTTTCTTATTGCTGATTTTTCCCCAGTTGTATCAGAGGACCTTTTTCCTCCACTAAGATCAAAGATAACACCTCGAAAGACTTCCAGGTTAACCTTAAA
>JAAENB010000067.1 GCA_024224995.1 bacterium
ATCGCTATTCCATTGCAGGGTGACATTGAGCGTACCGTTTCCCGCAAGGGGAGTGACAGTAATATCAGCGGTGGCAGTCTCTCCCGTATGAACCGTAACGGCTTCGCTTCCCCGGGCAATGACCTGGTTATTCGCGTTGAGCGCGTCAACAGTTACGATCCAGTTTCCAAAAGCAAGTTCCGGTATTTCAGCGGAAACATCGGTAATGGACCGGGCAAATTCGGCAGCATCGGGTCCTGCTCCGGTAATGGTATAACTCGCGGGAATCATGTCGATACCAGGTAAAATGGTTTTTGTACTGTTTTTTTGAGAAATAGTAAGCTTGATTGATCCGCTGTTTTTATCATCAGCTGAAGAGTTCGAGCCAATTGAACCGCAGCCGGCTGTAACAAACAGCAGCGAAACCAGCAAAACTAATACGCGGTAATTTTTAAATTTTTGTAACATTGAATTCCTCCAGGATTATTTATGTTTTATAATTTCTGCGAATTCAAGAGCAACTATAAATATCGCCTCATTGAATTAAACCAGATGCTCAGGGGCAGATCTTATTATACTCAATTACGTTATTCGTTTCAACTCCATCATCAAGACAGCTTTGCAGCCGGTCTTTAATCAATTCCGCTTCAACTGAGCAAAGTTCGGAATTAAATCTAATTGCTACGTTTTTAACAGAACACAGGTTGTTAAATCCGCCAATAGTTGTCACAAGACTATTCCTAATGGTCAAAGTATCGCCAACATGAGTAAGGCTGTTAAAACCTCCAATATTTGCCAGCATATTGTTTTCTATAATGGTCAAATTGTCGCCAACATGAGTAAGGCTGCTAAAACCTTGAATAGCTGCCAATCCTGTGTTACCTTTCAAATACAAGGTTACACCTATAGAGGTAAGGCTGTTAAAACCTTCAATATTTGTCAGCATACTGTTATCTGCAATGGCTATGCTTTCGCCAATAGAGGTAAGGTTATTAAAGCTGTTTAAGGTCGTAAATGAACTTCTCATAATAATCAGGGTTTTACCAATAGAAGTAAGGTTGCTGAGACCAGCAAGATTAGTCAGAGATATATTGTCATTAATTTCCAGAGTCTCACCAACCGTAGTGAGGTTCGCAAAACCATCAAGATTTACCAGGGACTCGTTATCCACAATTGACAGTATTCCATCAAGAGAAGTAATGTTATTAAACTCATCAATATTTGTCAACAGTGCGTTATACGCAACATGAATACCCGCAAAAAAAGTATCCTCACCTACTTCAAGTCCTCCGCCATCAACAGCTGTAAGATTGTTAAGACCGGTGAGACTCGTTAAAGCATTATTGTTAACAATAGCAAGATATCCTTCAATATGCGTTAAACATTCAAGACCGGTGAGATCTGTAAAAAATGTTTCCGTGGGAGTTGTTCCATTTATTGATGCTTGTATATCACCAATCTCAAGATTCCCCGTGATCTTTGTATACCCGGAAAGAGCATCAATATGGGCCTGGGTCATTATTGTATAATCACCTTCCCATACTTTTTCGGTAGATCCTGTTACCCTGAAAGAATCGCTCGCGGAGCCGCCGCGTTTACCGTCTATTGAAAAGGCAGCGACATCTATCCTGTAAACTCCGCCGGTTTTTAGAGTATCAACGGGGATGGTATAAACGGGATCAGCAGTAGAGCCAATGTGTTTCTGATCTCCATTGATAAACCATATATATTTCACCTCTCCCACGCCATCGGGAACAGAAGCGGTCACCGCTGTAGTGCTGCCTTTTGCTATTTCATCGGGAATCTCTGTCATGGCAACTTCTATGGGTTCCTGCATATCGGCAATAATGTTTGCGATAATGCTTCCGCCTGGTTTGTTTATTTCATTAAAAACAAATGATCCCGTGCTTGTTTCGCCTTCTACGATCCGAACGATCTCAACGGCTCCCATTGTTTGGATATTGTTATCGAGAAGCTTTACGGAAAGAACATAATATCCCGCGGGAAGGGCACTGTTGGAATAAGTGCCGGTGTTACCTTCACCGTTAATGGTAAAAGCTAAATCCTGAACCACATCCGCTGAGTTGATCAGCTGAGCTTCAATAGAAGGAACTTCAGTGTCATTGTTATTCCATTCCAGGGTGACATTGAGGGTTCCGTTTCCTTCAAGGGGAGTGACAGTAATATCAGCGGTGGCTGTCTCTCCCGTATGAACCGTAACGGCTTCGCTTCCCCGGGCAATGACCTGGTTATTCGCGTTGAGCGCGTCAACAGTTACGATCCAGTTTCCAAAAGCAAGTTCCGGTATTTCCGCTGAATCATCGGTAATTGACCGGGCAAATTCGGCAGCATCGGGACCTGTTCCGGTAATAGTATAGGTTGCCGGAGTCATATCGATATCGGGCAAAATTGTTTTTGTACTGTTTTTTTGAGAGATAGCAAGTTTAATTGTTCCGGTATTGCTGCCATTGGGGCAGTAAACCGTGCCAGAAGAATCGCAGCCTGTTAAAAAAAACAGCGATGAAGAGAGTAAAAACAAAACAGAGTAATTAATTAATTTTTGCAGCATTGAAATCCTCCATGTTTTATTAAAATATTTAGGGTCGGCTTTTAAAGTTTGATATACTATAAGTATGATTTTCTTTCCAAAAAGGGTAAAATTTTTATATATATTATGTTAAATTCGCCATTTTTTTTCTAAAATGGCCCTTGCTCTTAAAAGAGCAAGGGCAAGGGCCTGTGCTGGTTGCTTTAGTTACAAAGGTCTATTATTTCAATTTGTGGTGACATCAATTCAAGAGGCACGTCCGTAAATGAATACGTTGACGGATCAACCGGGACTAAAGTAATGTCAATATCAGACAGCACATGGTAATTAACCGGGCTGGAAGTAAGAAAACTGCTATGGTCAATTGCAGCATTCATAGTGCCGGGATCAATACTTGTTATAGTAAGTTCGGATTTTGTGTTCGCAATATCTCCATTTTCATCAGTTTTAAAAAGAAACATTCCAAATTCTTCATCCTCTTCATCAGTTTCAGGCGGTGTAAGCTCACCATACCCTGAAATAAGATAACCGGAGCTGCCGGTCTTGTTCAGCGAGACAGTGATGTAGGTGCCTGTTAATCCATATGTTTTGATCCAGTTTGCTGTACCATCATGGTTTAATTTAAGCAAGAGGGTGTCTCCATTGAGCGCCCCTGCTGAAATATATCCGGTCTCCTCAGCTATTAGATGCAGTATCATTCCATTGTCGGATATTGCAAAGCGTTTTTGCCATTCAATAGTCCCATCATTTCTTAACATTACTAAAAAAGCCTGTATCTTCTCATCGTTTTTATCAATCTCAGCGCCGCCGGACAAAAGAAATCCTTCATTACTTGTTTCAATTTCACTAAAAACATAATTATTATTACTATTGTCTTCATATATTCTTTGCCATTGAATAGAAAAGTCGCTATTAAGTTTTATTTTGACAAATGAATTATGCATAAGGAGATATGTGATCATATAGCCGTTATCATTAGTCTCAATAATGTTAAAGAAAGGCAGGTCGGAACCCAAATCACTCGAGAAGTCTTCAGTTTCATTTATTATATTTTTCGCGAGATTAATATTGCCGTCTTCATCTATCTTTATAATCGCGATATTAAGTCTGTTTTCGATATCAATATAATAACGAAAAATGAAATACCCAACTTCGGCTTTTTGAACTCTAAAAGGATACGTTACGTTACTGCTGCTTGATGGAAAACTCTCTGTAATTGCATAATTCCAGATTATGCTGCCTGCTGAATCTATTTTCATTAAAATATAGTCATGCTGCGACTTTATAATGTTTATCATGCCTCCGTTGTTAGTGGGCACAGACGTAAAAAATGGCATGATTGTATCAAAGCTATTTTCAGCATCGTAAATTTTTAACCAATCAATATCACCTTCTGAATCCAGTTTGAAGCCAACTACTCCCACATCATCCGGTTCTTCCGGGTCTGAAGGTGCTTTTCCGCAACCTACTCCAATTAAATTATCCGATAGAACCCAACCACCCAGACCTTTATATACCTTTGCCCAGGTACTTGATGACTGACTTTCCGTAACGTTGAATGAATCACTTGCAGACCCGCCGCGTTTTCCGTCAATAGTAAAGGCAACAACATCTATTCTGTAAACGCCCCCTGTTTTTAGAGAATCAACCGGGATGGTGTATATGGGATCAGCAGTTGAGCCAATGTGTGTTTGTTCTCCATTGATAAACCAGGTGTATCTCACATCACCAACACCATCAGGAACAGAGGCCGTAACCGAGGGAGTGGTTCCTTTTGCTAATTCACCGGGAATGTCACTCATGGAAACTTCAATTGGTTCTTCCATATCGGCAAGAATATTTGCGATAATATTTCCGCCGGGTTTGTTTATTTCATTAAAAATAAAACTTCCCGTGCTGGTTTTTCCTTCAACGATCCGTACAATCTCAACGGCACCCATTGTTTGAATATTATTATCAAGCAGCTTTACGGAAAGAACGTAATAACCTGCGGGAATGTCACTGGCGGAAAACGTACCGGTATCTTTTTCACTGTTAATCGTAAAAGATAGATCCTGCACTTCATCGCTTGAGTTAATCAACTGAGCTTCAATCGAAGGAACTTCAGTGTCATCGCTATTCCATTCCAGGGTAACAGTGAGGGTTCCGTTTCCCGCAAGGGGAGTGACGGTAATATCAGCGCTTGTTGTCTCTCCCGTATGCACGGAAAAGGCTCCGCTTCCCCGGGCAATGAGCTGATCATTCGCGTTGAGCGCGTCAACGGAAATTATCCAGTTCCCAAAAGCAAGTTCCGGTATATCAACAGAAACATCGCTTATCGACAGGTTAACTTCAGCACCATTTGGGCCTGTTCCATTAATCGTATATGCTGCCGGAGTCATATCGATATTGGGCAAAATTGTTTTTGTCCCGCTTTTTTGAGAGATAGTAAGCTTGATTGTTCCGCTGTTTTGGGCATCAGCCAAAGAGCCCGGGTTCGAAGAACCGCATCCGGCTGCGGCAAACAGCAGCGAAACCGCTAAAGCTAAAACGCGGTAATTTTTAAATTTACGTGGCATTGAAATCCTCCAGGATTATTTATGTTTTATTAAAATATTCAGGGGCGGTTTTTATATTTTAAAGTCTGATATACTATAAGTATGATTTTCTTTCCAAAAAGGGTAAAATTTTTATATAAAGTATTTAAAATTTGCCATTTATTCTAAAAATGGCTCACTACAATGGCCGGGAAAATATACGGAAGAAACTTTGTATCTATATTCATTGGGAGTGAGTTTTTGAGTTTTATCAATAGAATTAGTCATTGGTCTGAACCCATGAAACTGTAAACAATTTTATGGGTGCAGACCACTGGTAACCTAAAGGGACTTTTTGCCAGGCATAGATCTCCTTTGTGTAAACACTACACCTGTTTGCGGAACGTATGTCAACCAAATTTGTTAGATTTACTATAATTAATCCATATTTTTTGTTGATCTTTTCCAATTAATATTATAATTTGTAACACAATGTTGATATTAATTTATACTTCGTTTAGCGGTCGTATGGTGAACGGAACCGAACCAAAGGTTATAAAAAAATTTAAGTCTGGTAACCTAAAGGGACTAAATGAATAAAAATTACGAAGAGTTAGATTTTCAGGAGACACCTATGGGTGATCTGATGCTACGCCGCCGCCGTTTACTCCAACTCGGGGGGCTTGAAATCTATGAAGTTAAACTTGGCGAGTTTTTTCTCATGTCAAGCCTGTTTCATGAGGCAGAATCTCAGTTATCTAAACTTGGACTTGGTGTGCTTAAAAATGAAGAACTGGATGTTGTAGTCGGCGGGCTTGGACTTGGGTACACGGCTGTATCAGCATTGGAAGATAAACGCATAAAGTCCCTCGTGGTTGTGGAATATTTAGAACAGGTAATCCAGTGGCATCAAACCGGGCTTGTCCCTTTGGGCAAGACATTAACAGAGGATTCCCGTTGCAAACTAATCCATGGAGACTTTTTTGGAATGTCCCGGGAGGTCTCGGAAAGCTTTGATCCGGAGACCCCAAACAAAAAACATGACGCCATTCTTTTAGATATAGATCACACTCCAACCCATGTATTACACCAGACAAATGCGCGTTTCTACACTGAGGAAGGACTGAGGGAACTGTCGCAACATTTAAAACCTGGTGGAGTGTTTGCTCTCTGGGCGGATGGTTTACCGGAAGAATCTTTTAACAACCACTTAGGTAAAGTGTTTGAAAACTCAGAAATGCATACAATCGAATTTGATAATCCAGTACGGGGAGGAACCTCTGAAGGCGTAGTTTATGTGGCAAGGAAGGTCTGAACTGTGATTGCTGTGATTAAATGATTACTATGATTAAATGATTACTATGATTACTATGATTACTATGATAAATCATAATAATCAAAAAAATCACATCAATCACAGTCCTGATTTTGTGATAAAGAGCTTATTGTTATGATAAAAAATGAATATAAATACTCAGAGTTAACTTCAAAAATTATTGGTTGTGCCATGACTGTTCACAGCGCGCTGGGTAATGGATTTCAGGAAGTTATTTACCAGCGTGCTCTAGCCATAGAGTTGGAGCTGGCGAGTATAAAGTTTGACAGGGAATTCGAAATGCCTATTTTTTACCGCAATGAACGTATAGGCACGCGCAGGGTTGATTTTCTGATAGAGGAGTGCATTTCTGTTGAATTGAAGGCCAGAACCCAATTGGAGGATGTGCACTTAGCCCAGGCAATAAATTATCTGGAAGCGTACAATCTGGAAATTGGCCTGCTTATCAATTTCGGGGAAACCAGTTTGAACTTTAAGCGACTAACAAATAAAAAGTATAAGCCCGAGAAATGAATCACTGTGATTTGTGTGATTTTTTTGATTCCCATGATTTTATGATAAAGAGCTCTTGTTGTTGATATGTATAAAGTTTAACAGGGAAGAAGTATAAGTCTGTGATGAATAATAATCATAATAATCACAGAAATCACAGCAATCACAGTTCAGACAATGGTTAACGGCAGGGAAAGTCTGAACTGTGATTCCCATGATTAAATGATTTCCATGATTTCCATGATTTCCATGATTTCCATGATTAAATGATTACTATGATAAAATGATTACTATGATAAATCATAATAATCAAAAAAATCACATCAATCACAGTCCTGATTTTGTGATAAAGAGCTTATTGTTATGATAAAAAATGAATATAAATACTCAGAGTTAACTTCA
>JAAENB010000068.1 GCA_024224995.1 bacterium
ACTATAGTGAGCCCTTTTGTCAATACAAAATTTTCAAAATTTATGGTGGACGTCTCCTTTTTTTATGCTGCGTTTTTTTTACATTCCCTACTAAAAGCTGAATAATATATTTCATCGGGTGTGGCATACTCAAGAGACTGATGAAATCTTTCTGTATTGAAAAAATTAAAATATTTCTTCAATGCTTTCTTCAAACCCTCCATGGAATGATATTCATTCAGATATATCTCTTCATACTTGAGCGATCTCCAGAGTCTTTCAACAAATATATTATCCAGAGCACGCCCCTTTCCATCCATACTGATCCTTATTCCACGGCTTTTAAGCCTATCTGTAAATGCTTCTGAGGTAAACTGGCATCCCTGATCTGTATTGAAAATCGCAGGTATTCCATATGTCATTATTGCTTCTTCAAGAGCTGATACGCAAAATTCTGTATCCAGAGTATTTGACAGCCTCCATGAAAGAACCTTGCGGCTGAATAAATCAATAATTGCTGCCAAATACACATGCCCCCCTGCAAGCTTAATGTATGTAATGTCTGTTGCCCATACCTGGTTCGGAATCCATATATCCTTATCTCTGAGAAGATATGGATATTTTTTGTGCATCTTTAAGGGGATAGAAAGCCGTTTTCCAGGATAAATAGCCCGTAATCCCGCTTTTTTCATTATATGACGCACCTGCTTTCTGGTAACCCCCATATACTTAAGAGCAACTGCTACTTTCCTGTATCCGTAAAACGGACGACGTTTCAACTCTTCCATAATTGCTTTCAAAATTTTAATCTCTTCTTCATTCACAGCTGGTTCCGACTTATAATAATAAGCTGATCGGCTTATGCCAAGCAGTTCACACTGTCTTGTTATAGACAGACTCTTATGCATAGGCTCTACAGCTCCGGATCTGTCCCGTACAGTTGCTTGTATTTTTTTTTTAGAAAATCGTTCTCTACCTTTAGCTGCCCTATATTACTATAGAGCTCTTCCTGCTTCCTCTCTGATTCTTTCAGATCTTTTTCATTACCATGCTTATCAAATGCTGTTGTTGAATTTTCTATCAGCTTTTTTTTCCAGAGCGTCACCTGATTAGGGTGTACTTCATACTTCTGTGCAAGCTCCTGCACAGTCTTCTCACCTCGAAGGGCATCAATGGCCACTTTTGCTTTAAACTCATTACTATGTCTTTTTTTCATATCCTTTTATTATTCTCCTTAGATTTATTTCAAGGAGAAATCAACCTTCATTTTTAAAAAATGTTGTCTTGTTTTTTGGGCTCACTATATACTTTTAATGACTCAGAACCATATTACTGGTATTTATTCACAATGTTTGAAACTGTTTACTCAATCACAACAAAAATGATTGATCTATATGATAATACTGAATTTGAATCAAAAGATTTATTAATTTTAAAAAATGAATTAAACCAAGAGTTACAAAAAGTATATAAAAAAAAAGAAGAGAAATGGGATTTTGTTATTGCCTATAAAGGTGTTACAAATACACCTATATATAAAGAACTGAGTAAAACTGAATTAGTAAATTTAATTAAGAAATTTATTTTTATAATTGAATTGGCAATTAAAAGAAATGAAAAAATACTTTGTTTAGGTGATTGATTTATTTATTATTAAATATTTAGGCGACAACTATGTTAACACAGAGGGCAATCGCTGCGGGAGGCAGGTACGATAACCTGGTATCTGTAGGAAAATCTAAATTACCAGGAATTGGTATGTCCATTGGCATTACAAGAATTTTGGGAATTTTGCTGCACGAAAAGCTACTTAAAAGCTCTCGTCGTACTCCTTCAGTTGTTCTTGTTGCCTCAGTTTCAGAAGATGATAAAACTAATTCTAATAGAATTGCACGAAATTTAAGAAATAGAGGAATACCCTGTGAAGTTTTTCCACACCCGCTTAAATACGGCAAACAAATTTCTTATGCAGACAAAAAGAAAATTCCATTTGTATGGTTTCCTTCAGAAGACGGAATCGGAGATGGAGAAATAAGAGATTTAAGAAGTCGGGAGCAAGAAAAGGCAGATTCAATGAAATGGTGTCCTTCTGACAAAGACATGAAAATACAGATAGAACATGACGATGATATTATGGAAGCATTATTGCAAAATAAAAACTATACTTGACAAAGATTTGGAAGCGCGCGCGATAAGAAGAGGGGGCTGACTACCAACAACACTTGGTGTTGAGCCCCACCAGGTAAACCATTTATTCCGGAACTTTGTTACCGGCATTCCCCCTGGTGAATACGAATAGGATTGAAATACACACAGGAGCACTGCGCCCCTGTGTGTTCCCGTTACATTGCTGCTCACTTTATTTTCTGCAACAACCGCCGCAGCGCCTTCATCTCATACCCGTATAAATTCAACCGGAACTGGCCCTCCTTCCCGGCAACATCGGAGCGGTACAACTCCTCGTCCGCGGACTCGTCATGCGGCAGGTTCAGGATTATTTCCTTAAGCAGGATATCGAGCGTTTCTCGCTCGGCCTGGTCCAGGGTTACGGTTTCCGGTACTACTACCGGCAGGTTGGTTTGATTCTTTTCTGTCATAGCTTATTCTCCTTTGAATTGATCTTCAGCAACTCAGGGTCACTGAGCGGAGCCGAAGTGTTTTTTGGTTGACAATTCTCCGGAAGAGCTGTTTTTACACACTGTTTCTAGTGTGGACTCTTCGAAGGAATTGTCCCGGAAAAGCCTCATCTCTTGCAGGAGATGGGGCTTTTCTTTTTTGCAACTAAACATAGGTTGGGTTGGTGCTTGAATAAATCAAGCATTTTTTTTAATTTAAACAGTGGAAAAAGTGATTGATTTTTATCAGTTATTGCAATATGATAAGTGTTAACGTTAAATTGGTCCCGGGGATTTGTATGAAATTGAATGAAAAAATCAGGGTTCTTAGAAAAGAAAAAGGTCTTTCTCAGGAGAAACTGGGGGAGCTAATTGGGATTCATCTTACCAATGTTAACAGGCTGGAAAAAGGGCATTCCGCTCCTTCCATTGAGGTTTTTAAAAAGCTGGCTGCTGTGTTTGAGGTTTCTGCTGATTTTTTGCTGAATGATGAGGTTGACTCGCAAGTGGA
>JAAENB010000069.1 GCA_024224995.1 bacterium
TGAAACTATAATTTCTTTCCAATATGATGTCAGAATCGTAAATCCGGGAAACACCCAAAGTATAAATAAATTAAATGGAAGAAATGCTACTAAAATATATACACCATAAATAAAAAACTTTTCAATAGTATTAAGCATGATCGCAGCTTCTTAAACTATCCCGACTCATTACAGGAAGGTTGAATTTCTTTTAACAGCACTAACATGATCATGTAAACCATAGCACCTGTTATACACACAATGAGAACCGGCCAAAATCCCCTGGCAAAATATAAGATGCTTCCCATCACCAAAGATGCTGTAATCACTTTCCACAATTGTTTGAATTCAGGCAGATAACCAAAGTAAGTGTTTTGCAAAACAAAAAGAATAACAAATTGAATTACAGTCAGAAATATATATGCATATGCTGTTCCCCGGATACCCCAAAAATTTGTTGCATAATAGGTTATTGGCCATCCCATGCAACCTGTTACAAGTAAGCTTATGGTCACAATTCCCTGTTTGCCGGAAGCAGGAAGAATCGCAAACGGGATATACTGAAACAGCGCAAAAGGTATACTGAAGGCTAAAAGAACCAATATATTACCAGCCCCCCGGAGATTGTTGAAATAGATAAAATCTGCAATTTCCTGTCCCATAACAGTGAATAATACAATTGCTCCGAACGAAATAATCGCAAGATAATGTGTTGCTTTTTGCAAGAGTTTTTTTAATTCATAATCATTTTTCAAAACAATTGCATTTGATGCTGCTGCATAAAA
>JAAENB010000070.1 GCA_024224995.1 bacterium
TCTTTTTTCTATACTTTGGTATCCAGACAACATGATACTTGCAATACCATCTCGAATGTTTTAAACTTCTATATTCTATCATAAACCTTCCTTTCGTAGCTTTAAGCGGCTCACTTTAGGAAGGTTTTTTCATCTTAATCCCGGAATTGTCAAACTCTGAGAGTCCCCCATCAGAGATGGGGGTTTACCATTTGAATTACATTTTGTGCCGTTCCGTTTGACCGGCGGGACAAGGATCTGTTTTCCTGTATTGAATATGGCTTTCCAACGTTTTGCCCCAACTCTTTTGCGAAAGCATCCGCTTTTTCATAGGTCGCTTTTATTGCAAAAGAACACGCCTGTGAACGATATTTTTTCAATTCGGTGATACGAAAATGATGCCATGGGCATAATTTGACCCGCTTCAAGTAACTCACTCAAATGGTAACTGCACAGGCAATTGAGAGAGAAATAAAAGGGTAATGGGTGCCCCCATTATTTTATCTTTTTTAATTGTAATGCCCATGAGGATCTTTCTTTATCGTCGTCCCTGATTCACCACCAAAAAAATAAAAAACCTCGTTGCGCTTGATAACTCAAGCGAATAGTATATTTGTGCAACCAAAAAACTATCATCAACGAGGTGCAACAAATATGACACAAGGTGTATTACCATTCAAGTATGAAAGTGAAAAAAAGGATTCTGGGATGACGGCACTGGCTGGCTTGCCGTTGTATCTCGACCTTGCCAAAGTGATAGGTCTTACCAAATCAATTGAAAACCATCTTAAAATTCGAGAAAATAAGCAGGGCTGGACAGATACTCAAATGGTACTTGCCATTGTAATGCTGAATATAGCAGGCGGAAGTAAAGTCTCAGATTTAAAAACACTTGAAGCCGATACCGGTTTTTGCGAGATATTACGTAAAGCTGAGCTTCATGGTTTAAGACGAAAAGTACGGCGTGCTCTTGAGCGTCGCTGGCGTAAAGAAAAAAGGCGAACAATACCGTCTCCATCGGCAACGTTTAGATATCTTGCGAGTTTCCATGATTCAGGACAGGAAAAAAAAAGGAGCGAATCAGAAATAAAAGCTTTTATTCCAACGCCTAATGCACATTTGAAAGGATTGATGAGAATAAACAGGGATATGCTTTCATCCCTACAATCACAAAATCCTCAAAGCGTAGCTACTTTGGATATGGATGCAACTCTTATTGAAACCAACAAGAAGGAATCCTTATATTGTTATAAAAGCTATAAAGCATATCAGCCGTTAAATGTATATTGGGTAGAGCAGGAAGTGATTTTGCATACAGAATTTCGTGACGGTAATGTTCCAGCAGGTTATGAACAACTAAGAATTTTAAAAGAAGCCTTACAGCACTTGCCATCCGGCGTGGAGAAGGTCAGGCTTCGATCAGACACAGCCGGATATCAACATGATCTAATGAAGTTTTGTGAGACCTGCGAGGATGAACGTTATGGTAAAATTGAGTTTGCAATTGGAGCTAACGTTACTTCAGATTTTAAAAAAGCCGTTGCTGAAGTTGAGGATTCTGAATGGCAACCACTTTATAAAATAATTAATGGTAAGCGGATTAAAACAGGCTCGGAATGGGCTGAAGTATGTTTTGTACCCAATAAAATTGGTCATAGCAAAAAAGGCCTCGAATATAGATATTTAGCCAAACGGCAGATACTGGATAAACAATCTGATTTACCCGGAATGAATGAAGATATTGAACCAGGGATATTCCCTTTTCCAACTATGTCGATAAAATCAAATTCTTATAAAGTGTTCGGAATTGTTACAAATATTTGCGTAGAAGACATGGGCGGTGGCGATGTAATTAATTGGCTACACAAAAGATGCGGTAAAAGTGAAGCTGTTCACGCTGTAATGAAAGACGATTTAGCTGGTGGAACACTTCCGTCAGGAAGTTTTGGAGAAAATTCTGCATGGTGGGGAATGATGATTATAGCTCTAAATCTTAATGTTATCATGAAAAAACTGGCGTTAAGTGAAAAGCTGGTTAATTGCAGAATGAAAGCCATCAGATTTTCAATAATTAATATTCCAGGCCGAATTATTAACCGTTCTCGCTGTCTGTTTCTTCGATTATCACACAAGCATCCGGCATTTGATTTAATGATTGAAGCAAGGCTGAAAATAGCCGGGATAAAGCTTAAGCCTGGATAATAAATATGATTAAACTTACCACAATCAGCAAGAAACACAGAAACACAATAGGATAGCTACACCTAAAATCTGACGGTTTTGGACATTTTATCCCACTGGAAAATAAATGGCTGCCTGATAAAAGAATTCTTGTAAAAAAATCACTCAAAATTCAATTTGCATGGGTGCGTTTCATGTAGGCGGTGGATTATGGATCTGTTGCTTACCTTGCATTTTCTCTGGTGCTTGTATATAATATTATTATTATAACTCTCATTACAAATTTTGTATGGCCGTAGGACTCGACATTGATGCATCCGGTCAGCGCTTTTCTTTCACTGAGTTTGATGGTTGGAAAAATCGTTAATATAAGGGAAAGAGGTTTCTATGAAAAAGCTGGTTTTTTATCTGGTCTTTTTGGTCTTTGCAACGCCTGTTTTTGCACAGACCACAATGCAGATAGTCTATTTTGATACCTATGCACCCTTTTCGTGGAAAGAAGACGGCAAAATGAAGGGCATTCTTATTGATGTTCTGACAGAAGCGATTCAGAACCGTATTGGCATCCCTCTTTCCCATAATGGATATCCATGGGTAAGGGCTCAGAAAATGGTTAAACATGGTCTTGCTGACGCATTTGCAACTGTGCCCACAGATGAACGAAGATCATACACAAAAATCAGCAACGAACCGGTTGTGCTTGCAACATTTACACTATTCGTAAATAAGAAAAATTCAAAACTTAATGAGATCAGGAAGGTTAAAACGTTCTCTGATTTAAAACCGTTTAAGCTTGGTCAGTATCTGGGTAGCGGCTGGGCAAAAAAGAATCTTGAGGGACTGGATGTGATATGGGTCAGAAATCTGGAGCA